>JBGSNW010000233.1:0-10680 GCA_041739435.1 Burkholderiaceae bacterium | reverse complement strand
CGAACTGCGCTCGCTCGCCCGGCTCCAGTGGCGCCACCAGCCGCGTCTGGGTCCGGCGCACCGCCTGCTTCATGCCTTGCGCCGCGGCGGCGCCTTCGGGCGTAACCCACAGCAGTTTTCGCCGCCGATCGACAAGGTCGGCTTCACGCCGGACCCAACCCTTGGACTCCAGGCGCCCGATCACCGAGCCCGAGGTGGCGGGATCGAACGCCACGCGGCTGGCCAGTGTCGCCTGGTCTTCGCCGGGGCTGTCCATCAACACGTTGAGGATGGCGAACTGCACGGGGGTCACGTCAAAACCCGCCGTTTCTTCCATGAAGATCGCCACGGCCCGCTGGTGCGCGCGCCGGATCAGGTGCCCGGGCGCGTGCTGGAAATCGAAACTCTTGACCATGACGCGCAGTGTATCGGTGCCGGATTCCCGGTGGCATTCCCGGCGGCATTTGCAGATTTGAATTTAATATGTATACTTATCTTTATTGAGCCAGATCAAACAGGAGACCCTCACATGACGCAGTCCCTCCCCATTCTTGTCGCCGGTGGCGGCATTGGTGGCCTGGCCGCCGCATCGGTATTGGCCCGCGACGGGCACCGGGTCACGGTGCTGGAGCAGGCGTCCGAGTTTGGCGAAATTGGCGCCGGCATCCAGCTCGGCCCCAACATCTTCAAGATGTTTGACGATCTGGGCATCACCGAGGCGGTCAACCAGGTGGCCTACTTCCCGCCGGGCCTGGGCATGATGGACGTGCGCACCGGCGAGCGCGTGGTGCGCGTGCCGCTGGGCGATGTGTCGCGGGCAACCTACGGCTTTCCGTACGGCGTGATCTACCGCGCCGACCTGCACGATGTGTTTCTGGCCCAGTGCCGCGCCCTCCCCAACGTGACGCTGCGCACCCGCGCCAGACTGGCCTCGTTCACCCAGGACGCCGACGGCGTGACGGCCACGCTGGAAGGCGGAGAAACCCTGAGAGGTGCGGCGCTGGTCGGTGCCGATGGCCTGTGGAGCCGCGTGCGCGAAGCGGTGGTGGGCGACGGAAAACCACGTGTTTCGGGCCACATCGCCTACCGCGCGGTGCTCAAGCGCGAGGACGTGCCCGCCCACCTGTGGGACGCCGACGTGACGCTCTGGGGCGGCGAGAAAACCCACCTGGTCACCTACCCGCTGCGGCGCGGCGAGCTGTTCAACCTTGTCGCCGTGTTCCACAGCGACAAATACGACGAAGGCTGGAACACGTTTGGCGACACCGCCGAACTCGACGAGCGTTTTGCCCACGCCGTGCCACGCGTGAAGGAGCTGCTGGGCAAGATCGAAACCTGGAAGATGTGGGTGCTGTGCGACCGCGAGCCCGTGAAGAACTGGACCGACCGGCGCGTCACCCTGCTCGGCGACGCCGCGCACCCCATGCTGCAATACCTGGCCCAGGGTGCCGGGCAGGCCATCGAGGACGCGGTGGTGCTGCGCGAGGCGCTGCGGTTCACCCGGGGCAACGTGCAGGAAGCGTTTCAGAAATACCAGGCGGTCCGCTACCTGCGCACCGGACGGGTTCAGCTCACGGCGCGCTTTTACGGCGACATCTACCATGCAGCGGGCGTGCAGCGCGAGTTGCGCAACCAGATCTTCCAGAGCGGCACCGAATCCGCCGGGTTTGCCGGGCTGAAGTGGATGTACGACGGCATCGATCCCGCCCGGCTTTTCAACTGACGGTTCTCGGCCCAGGCCCCAGGAGACACCATGAGCAACACACCACTACCCGCCACCACAGGGGCCAACAACCCGGTCCGCCAGCAGCTGTACCGCGACATGTCGCCGCTGAACCTGACGCCCCTGTGGGAGGTTCTTCATGCTTTGGTTCCGCCTCAGCCCACGTCTCCGTGTGTTCCTTCGCTATGGAAATATGACCAAATCCGGCCGTTCCTGATGCGGGCGGGCGAGGCCATCACCGCCGAGGAGGCGGTACGCCGGGTGCTGATTCTGGAGAACCCGGCCTTGCGTGGCCAGTCGGCCGTCACGCAGTCGCTGTACGCCGGCCTGCAACTCATTCTGCCCGGCGAAGTGGCGCCCAGCCACCGGCACACCCAGAGTGCGCTGCGTTTTATTGTGGAAGGCGAAGGCGCCTACACCGCGGTCGACGGCGAGCGCACCACCATGCACCCGGGCGACTTCATCATCACCCCGAGCTGGACCTGGCACGACCACGGCCACGAAGCACAAGGCCCCGTGGTCTGGCTGGACGGGCTGGACATTCCGATGATCCGGTTCTTCGACGCCGGTTTTTCCGAAAACGGCGTCGCCCGGTCACAAACCGTGTCGCGCGCCGAGGGCTCCAGCTTCGCGCGGTACGGCCACAACATGGCCCCGGTGCGCGGCGATGCACCGTTTGGCGTCACGTCCCCCATTTTCAGCTACCCCTACGCGCGCAGCCGCGAGGCGCTGCACCAGCTGGAGCGCAACGGGCCCCTGGACGCCTGGGACGGCTTCAAGCTGCGCTACGTCAACCCACTCACCGGGGGCTCGCCCATGCCGACCATGGCCACGTTCATGCAGCGCCTGCCCCCCGGTTTTTCCGGCAAACCCTACCGGCAGACCGACGGTGCCGTTTTCAGTGTGGTGGAAGGCACCGGGTCGGTGCGGATCGGCGACGGCGCGGCCGGGCAGACCTTCACGTTCGGGCCGCGAGACCATTTCGTGATCCCCTCGTGGCACACTGCCCGTTTTGCCACCGAAGCCGGTTGTGTCCTGTTCAGTTTCACCGACCGCCCCGTGCATCAGGCGCTGGGCATCCATCTCGAAGAAAGGTTGTCATGAGCTACGTTGTCCCCCCACCCGCCATCGTTTCGGTGCCCGTCGTGGGCCGCGCCGAGCGTTTCCCCGTCCATCGCATCTACTGTGTGGGCCGCAACTATGTGGAACATGCCCAGGAGATGGGCTTCACGGGCCGCGAGCCTCCGTTCTTCTTCCTGAAGCCCGCCAGCGCGGCCGTGGTGGTGAACGTTGGCGAGACGGGCACCATGGCCTACCCGGCGCTCACCCAGAACTTCCACCATGAGATCGAACTCGTCGTGGCCATCGGCACCGGCGGCAAGAACATCCAGGCCGCCGATGCGTTCAAGCACATTTACGGCTATGGCGTGGGCCTGGACATGACACGCCGCGACCTGCAAGGCGAAATGAAAAAGCAGGGGCGGCCCTGGGACATCGGCAAGGCCTTCGAACAATCGGCCCCCATCGGCCCCATCACGCCCGCCGCCCAGGCCGGTGACGTGACCCATGCCGACATCTGGCTCCAGGTCAACGGCAAGGATCGCCAGCGCAGCAATGTGGCCAAGCTCATCTGGAACATCGGGGAAATCATCGAACACCTCTCGGCTGCCTGGGACCTGCAGCCCGGTGACCTGATCTACTCCGGCACGCCCGAAGGTGTGGCGGCCGTGGTGTCGGGTGACGTGCTCGAAGGTGGCGTGACGGGGCTGGAGCCGCTTCGCATCCGCGTTGCCTGAGCACGAGCGCGTGGGGCGTCTGCGCGATCATCGCGCAGGCATTCCGATCATCGCGCATTGACCTCTGGCGCGATCGACACGCGTGGCAGTTACGATACGCAACTGCTTACCATTCAGCCTTGGCCGGAGCGACGTCGGCCGCTCTTGTTCGGAGACATCGTTTGAAATTGCTTGAAGCCCTGGCCAAGGCCTGCGCGATTTTCGCCGGCCTGTTGTTGACCGTCATCACCCTCATGACCTGCGCCAGCCTGATCGGACGCAATGCCCTCGGGGTCACGCTGGTGGGTGATTTTGAATTGACGGGAGTCGCCGCAGGTGCCGCAGTGGCGCTGTTCCTGCCGTGGTGCCAGTTACGCCGTGGCAACATCATCGTGGATTTTTTCACCGCACGCGCCAGCGCCGGAACACAACGCGGCCTGGATCGACTGGGCGCGCTGCTGCTGGGTCTGTGCATGGCGCTGCTCACCTGGCGCACCGGGGTGGGCGGCCTTGCCGCGTGGGAAACGCAGTCGGGCACCATGATGCTCGGCTTCCCCGAGTGGGTGGTGTACGCCGCGATGACACCGGCCCTCGCGCTCACCGCCGTCATTGCGCTGTGGCAGGCCCTGGCAGGCTTTCAAACTGCAGGCACGGGGCATCCGGCATGAGCGCCATTGAACTCACCCTGTTGATCTTTTCGGTCATGCTGTTCCTGATGGCCGTCCGGGTGCCCATTGCAATCGCCATGTTTGCCGCCGGTTCGATCGGCTACGTCCTGCAGGCCGGATGGATGCCGTTCGCGAATTTTCTCAATGGCCATGCATTTGCCCGATTCGCCAATTACGAGCTTTCGGTCATTCCGCTGTTCATCCTGATGGGCAACTTTGCCACGCAAGGCGGTGTGACCCGGGCCTTGTTCGAATTCGCCAGCGCCGTCATGGGCCGTTTTCGCGGTGGGCTGGCCATGGCCTCGATCGTGGCCAGCGCCGCGTTCGGTGCCATTTGCGGATCGTCGGTGGCCACAGCCGCCACGATCACCGGTGTCGCGCTACCTGAAATGCGGCGCCACGGGTACTCGGGCCGCCTCGCGACCGGCACACTCGCCGCGGGTGGCACACTGGGCATCCTGATTCCGCCGTCGGTGCCGCTGGTGGTCTACGCCATCCTGGCCGAGCAGAACATCGCCAAGCTTTTTGCCGCGGCCATGCTGCCCGGCTTCATCGCGATGGTGGGCTACATCGTCGCCATCGGCATCTATGTCCGGCTGGTACCGGGACAGGCGCCCGATCATGAAGACGCCCCCCCTCCCATCACACTGCACTCGATGATGGGCGTGGTGCCGATCGCCGTCGTGTTCACGCTGGTGTTTGGCGGCATCTATGGCGGCTTCTTCTCGCCAACCGAGGGGGCCGCCGTGGGGGCCGCCGCCACCTTCCTGGCAGCGCTGCTCAAGCGCGAGCTGACGCTGGCCAAGCTCAGGCAGTGCTTCTATTCCACCGCCGAGAGTTCGGCCATGATCTTCATGATCTTCATCGGGGCCGATCTGATGAACTCGGCACTGGCACTGACACAGGTACCGACCCAGCTCGCGGAAGTGGTGTCGGCGTCGGGCATGTCGCCCATGATGGTCATGGGCCTGGTGCTGCTGCTGTACATCATGCTCGGGTTCATCATGGACGAACTGTCCGTGCTGTTGCTGACCATCCCGATCTTCTTTCCCATGATCATGGCGCTCGATTTCGGCATGGCCAAGGAGGCTGTCGCCATCTGGTTCGGCATATTGATGCTCATGACGGTGGGGTTTGGCCTGCTTTCCCCGCCGGTCGGCCTGAACGTCTACGTGGTCAATGGCATGGCGAAAGGTGTGCCGATTGCCGAAAGCTACCGTGGGGTGTTCCCGTTCCTCGTCAGCGATCTGATGCGTCTGGCGCTGGTGTTCTTTTTCCCGTCCGTCGCACTGTGGTTCGTCTCGTTCATCCGCTGACCTGAGGGTTAGTCCGGGAAACGGCACGCATCGTATTGCGTTAATTTACTGTAGTACAACCCTTTGGAGACCCACCCATGATCCAGCGTCGCACGCTCCTCAAAACCTCTGCCGCCGTGGCCCTGGGCGCACCGGCCCTCAGCGGCCTGGCCCAGCAGGCGGTCACCCTCAAGTTTCATACCTTCATGGCGCCGTTGTCCAACGTCTGGCTCAACATGCACAAGGCGTGGATGGCCAAGGTCGAAAAAGACTCCGGCGGGCGCATCAAGTTCGAAGCCTACCCCGCGATGCAGCTCGGTGGCACGCCCGTGCAGTTGTACGATCAGGCCAAGGACGGCGTGGTTGACATCGTCTGGACGCTGCCCGGCAACACGGCGGGGCGTTTCCCGCGTATCGAGGTGTTCGAGCTGCCGTTCATGATGAACAACGCCGAAGCAACATCCAAGGCGTACTGGGAATATGTGCAGACGCAGGCCGCCGACGAATTCAAGGACACCCATACCCTCGCACTGCATGTGCACGGCCCTGGCGTGATCCACAGCAAAGCCAAACAGATCAAGACACCAGACGACCTCAAGGGCATGAAGGTGCGTGGCCCGACCCGCCAGATCACCAAGATGCTGGGCTACGTGGGCGCCGTTCCAGTCGGCATGCCCCTGCCAGCCATTCCGGACGCGCTTTCCAAGGGAACGATCGAAGGCTGCGTCATCCCCTGGGAAGTGGTTCCCGCTGTCAAGGTGCAGGAACTCACCAGGTTCCACAGCGAGTTTGATCCCGCGGGTGGCGCGCTCTACACCACCACCTTCGTGATGGCCATGAACAAGGCCAAATACGAGTCGCTGGCCCCCGATCTGAAAAAGGTCCTCGACAACAACTCGGGTCTGGAAACCTCCGGCTGGCTCGGCAAGGTTCAGCAACAAGGTGATGCAGCGGGCCGAAAATCGGCCATGGACCGCCAGAACACCATCTACACCGTGCCCTCCAATGAAGCCCAGGAGTTCAAACGCAAGGCACGACTGGTCGAGGTCGAGTGGGTGGAGGACATGAACAAACGTGGTTTCGACGGCAAAAAACTGCTCGACACCGCCCGAAGCCTGATTGAAAAACACGGCAAGCCCGGCGCGGCACCCGCCAAAAAAGCCTGAGCACCAGGTTTTCGTTCGCATCCAAGGGCTCCGCGAGGGGCCCTTTGTCTTTTCAAATAAACTGGCGCCATGCTCCACAGCCCCATCAAACACTGCAAGAACTGCGGTGGCGCCGTCATTTATCGCGTACCCGACGACGGCGACACACGGCAACGGGCGGTGTGTCCGGCCTGCCAGACGATCCATTATGAAAATCCCCTGAACGTTGTCGGGACGGTGGCGCACCTGGGCGACCGGGTGCTGCTTTGCAAACGCAATATCGAGCCGCGATGGGGCAAATGGACCCTGCCCGCCGGGTTTATGGAACTCGGCGAAACCACCGCTGAAGGCGCCGCACGCGAGACCGACGAGGAAGCCGGTGCGCAGTTCGAGATGGAGGACCTGTTCACCGTGATCAGCGTGCCACGGGTAGGGCAGGTACACCTCTTTTACCGCGCCCGCCTGTTGAATGAGTTGTTTCAACCGGGACACGAGACCATCGAGGCACGGCTTTTTTCGGAGTCCGACATCCCTTGGGATGAACTGGCATTTCGAACGGTCAAGGAGACCTTGATCTGCTACTTTTCTGACCGCCGTCGGGGCAATTTCGGAGTTCACAATCTTGCCATTGCATGACACCACAGGCCGACGGAAAGTTCTGCCCCCCCACCGACCTCCAGCGTTCAGCGCATTGCTCTTTTTGGGGCTCGGGTGGTTGATGCTGCTGTTGACCGGCTGCGCCACGCGGGTCTGGAACCAGCCCATCGGCCTCGCCGACGACGTCTATCGCTACGACTACGACTTCCGGACCCGGCTGCCACGCAACGCCGACGATTTGTTCATCATCCTTGCTTTTTCCGGCGGCGGTACACGTTCTGCGGCGTTTACTTACGGCGTCCTGGAAAAGTTGCGAGACACACCCATCATGCTCCACGGGGAAAAGCGACGCCTCCTGGACGAGGTCGACGTGATCACGGCGGTATCGGGTGGCAGTTTCACCGCGGCGTATTACGGACTTTTCGGCGACCGTATCTTCACGGACTTTGAACCCAAATTTCTCAAGCGTGATGTGCAGGGCGATCTTTACTGGCAACTGGCAAACCCGGCCAATCTGATCAAACTGGCCGGCAACGAGTTCAACCGCTCTGACCTCACAGCCAACTGGCTGAACCGCGAACTCTTTGAGGACAAGCAGTTCGCCAACATGTCGCGCGGCGACCTGCCTTTCGTGATCATCAACGCCAGCGATCTGAACAACGGTTCAACGTTCTCGTTCATCCAGCCACAATTCAACTTCCTGTGCTCGGACATTTCGAGCTATCCGGTGGCAAATGCCGTGGCGGCGTCAGCGGCTGTTCCGGTCGCGTTTGCGACGATCGCTTTGCGCAACCACCCGGAATGCCCGCAACGTCACGCGCCCTGGGTCGAGGAAGCCCTGGCCCAGGACAGCCCGCTCGACCGGCGCTATGCCGTGGCGCGCGCACTGGAACGCTATCGCCGTCCCGAGCGCATGCCGGTCGTCCATCTGGTCGATGGCGGTGTGACCGACAACCTGGGTGTACGCGGCTCCATGATGAGTCCGGTGGCGCATTACGGTAACGTGCCCGATATGGCGGGAGCTTTCACGCCGAAGCAGTTGGGCAGGGTCCGCAATGTTCTGGTTGTCGTGGCAAATGCCCAGGTTTTCGCGGAATATGAATGGTCGCGAAAGGGCACATCACCGGGCATCGTCGGCTCGGTACTCGCTTCATTTGACGCGGCGCTGGGTATTCTCAATACAGAAACCGCGTCGCTGGCCAAGCAGGGATTCAAGATGTGGGAGCAGCGCATCAATGAACAGCGTGGCAACCGAACGCCGCCCGTCAAGGTCCATTTTTCGGTTTTGACCTTCAATCAGATCAAGGACACCGCCGAGCGCGACTATTTCGACGCCCTGCCCACCTCATTGAGCCTGGAGCCAGAGGCTGTCGATGCGGTCCGTCAACTGGGTGGGCGCCTTCTGGAGTCATCGCCAGAATTCGTGGAGTTTCTGAAGGAAGTTCGCTGATAGGACCCATGCCACCAACCGTCGCGATGGCGGGCACAAAAAAACCCGGAGCCTTGCGGCACCGGGTTTCCTGTATCAATGGTCGGCGTGGCGGGATTCGAACTCGCTACCCCTTGCACCCCATCGGATTAAACGTGAAATCTTGCGGTATTTCCTGGGACGTTACGGGACACACTTTATCATTTAAAATCAAATACTTAAATAGAATACTTGATCCAATACCGTCCCACAAAATACACTAGCAGCGTTTTCTCGGTTTACCCCTCAGTTTACCCCCCAGGACCTGTATGACACGATATCCAAAGGCAGGAAAAGGCAAAAAGTGGACGGCTCTGGAGCTCAAGGCTGTGCCCCTGGCCTGGCGCGGCGACATGCTGAGCGACGGCGACGGACTGACCGGCGAAGTCCGGGTGGTCGGCGACCAGTCCATCTCCATCCACTTCAAGTTCGCCTTCAAATGGAACGGCAAAGTGGCCTGGCACTACTGTGGCACCTGGCCCGCCCTATCCATGGAACAAATCCGCCGGCAACGCGATGAGGCGCGTGATTTGGTCCGCTCGGGCGTCAATCCAAATGACCATAAGAAGGCCGAGCGCATCGAGAGTCAGGCCGCAGTCGAGGCGATCCTCGCGCAAGCTGCCGCCGAGGCCAGCCAGAACAAACCCTTCAAGGACATGTTCAACGCGTGGCTTGCCGACGGGGTCGCGCGCAAGGACGGCAATGCGGAATTGCGCCGCTCGTTCGAGAAGGACGTGCTGCCAGTGCTGGGCGAGAAACCCGTGCGCAGCGTCACCGAGCACGACCTGCGAAAAGTCTTGCGGAACATGGTGGCACGTGACGTGAACCGCATGTCTGTGCGCGTGCACCAGGACCTGGTGCAGCTGTTCGCCTGGGCCGAGAAACGCCAGCCCTGGCGCGGCCTGCTGATCGAGGGCAACCCCGCCGACCTGATCGAGATCCGCAAGATCGTCTCCAAAGACTTCGACATGGTAAGTGAGCGCGACCGCGTACTGTCGGCGAGAGAGCTGCAGGAACTGCAGACGATCTTTGAGCGCATGGAGGCCGACTACGCGGAAACGCCGGCCGGCCACAAGTACGAGGTGCAGCGCCCGCTCAAGCGGGAGACGCAACTGGCGATCTGGATCTGCCTAGGAACACTGTGCCGCATCGGCGAGCTGCTGATGACCCGCTGGGAAGACGTGGACCTGATGGAGCGCTACTGGACCATCCCGGTAGCCAACGTCAAGGGGCCGATTGGCAAGAAGCAGGGCCACCGGGTCTACCTCTCTGACTTCTCGCTGCGCCAATTTCAGGCACTCAAAGCCCTCACCGGAAGATCGCCCTTCTGCTTCCCGGCCCGTAACCTCAAAGAAGACACCCACGTCTGCGTCAAGACCGTGTCCAAACAGGTGGGCGACCGACAGATCCAGTTCAAGACCCGCAAGGATCTGTCACGCCGGGCCAACGACAACGCGCTGGTGCTCAAGAGCAGCTGCCATCGCGAATGGACACCGCACGACATGCGACGCACCGGCGCCACCATGATGCAGGCGCTGGGCATCCTGCCCGACATCATCGACCGTTGCCAGAACCACGTGTTAGCTGGTAGCCGCGTGCGGCGCCACTACCTGCACCACGAGTTCATTGACGAAAAAAGAGCGGCCTGGGACAAGCTGGGGCAACGGATTGACGCCATCTTGGCGCCTTGCGATGCTGCATGACCGATTGGACCAACCGACCCAAGGACTCACTTTTTTTGAATCGGGTCAGCTTTCCGTGAGGCTGAGGCCATCTGCCAGTTGTTGTGAGTTGGAACTCAGTTGTTGCTGCAAGCGGTTTGCTGTTGCACCAGCTTGAACGGTGGTCAGTGGCAGGTAGAACAACTAAATGGGCGGGCATCAATCGCTTAGGGAATCTCTGCAAAACCACCCCGCTGGCACGGTGCGTGCATGACTGAAGCCATGAAACAAATGAGCCTGAGCGAGAGTGGATTCGAGCGCAAGACCAAGAGGACGCGCAAGCGCGAGTTCCTTGATGAGATGGATCTT
>JBGSNW010000525.1:0-1706 GCA_041739435.1 Burkholderiaceae bacterium | reverse complement strand
CCCTGTCGCGCACCGAGATGATGACCCAGGGCCCGGTGCGTGCGTAGGTCACGCTGACTTCGGCCACGCCGGTGTCGGTGTTGCGGCCGTAGCGGCGCGCGTTCTCGAACAGGTTGGCAAACACGCGCCCGAGCTCGGTCTCGTCGGCCAACACCGTGAGGTCGATCGCCACCCGCGAGGTGATGCGAATCTGGCTCGGGTCGCGGAATGTCGCCGCCTCGCGGTCGATCAGCTGCGAGATGTGTACCGGGCGCAACTCGGTCTCGCCCGGGCGGGCGTAGTCCATGAACTTGTCGATGATGGCGTCGAGCTGGTCGATGTCCAGCACCATGTTGCCCTTGGCCTCTTCGTCGGCCACGCTCATCTCGGTCTCCAGCCGCAGCCGCGCCAGCGGGGTGCGCAGGTCGTGCGAGATGCCGGCCAGCATGACGGCGCGGTCCTGCTCGATCTTGGCCAACTGTTCGGCCATGCGGTTGAAGCCGATGTTGACCTCGCGGATTTCGCTGGTGACGGCGCGTTCGTCGAGCTTGCTGGCGTCAAAGTCGCCGTCGCGCACGCGACTGGCGGCAAACGACAGCTGCTTGAGCGGCCGGTTGATCAGCCGCGCAATCACGGCGGCGCCGGCCAGCGACAACACCGCCGCCGTGATCAGCCAGATCAGCCAGGTGCGCCCGCCCACGGGGCTGACACGGGAGCGGTCCATGAGCAGCCAGTAGGTGTCCTTGTCGATCACGAAGCCGACCCACAGGCCTTCTTCACCGTTGACGTTGCGTGCCACCATGGTGCCGGGGCCCAGCCGGGTGGTCAGTTCCTCGGTGATGCGTTCGTCCAGGACGCTTTTGTCGAACAGCTGAAACTTGTCGCCGGGTTCGCGCGGGAGGATGCGCACGCCTTCCTGTTCGGCCAGCGTCTTGATCAGCGAGACGCGGGCGATGGCATCGGAATAGACCAGCGCGGCGCGGCTCAGGTTGACCAGCGAGGCAATCTGCTGCGCGGTCTGGATCGCGCGCGGCTCGTATTCCAGCGCGCGAAAGGTCTGCAGCCACGCCACGGTGCTGCCCACCAGCAGCAGCGCGAGCATGAAAAATGTGCGCCAGAAAAGGCTCAGGCCCAGTTTGCGTCGCGACCCCAGCGCAGCGGGTGCGGTTTCCAGTGGCGCAGGACTGGTGAATTCGATCCGGCTCTCAGGCTGGGCGCTCATTCAGGGCTCCGCAGCGCGGTGTTCAACCCGCGCCGTCCGGAACAAACACGTAGCCCACGCCCCACACCGTCTGGATGTAGCGGGGCGAGGCGGCGTCGAGTTCGACGAGCTTGCGTAGACGCGACACCTGAACGTCCAGGCTGCGGTCAAACGGCTCGAACTCGCGGCCGCGTGCCAATTGGGCCAGCTTTTCGCGCGACAGCGGCTGGCGCGGGTGGCGCACCAGCGCCTTGAGCATGGCGAATTCGCCCGTGGTCAGCGGCAGCTCTTCGTTATTGCGGCGCAGCGTGCGGGCGCCCAGATCGAAGGTGAAGGGGCCAAAGCTCACCACTTCGTTGTCGGAGGAGGGCGCGCCTGGCGCCTCCTGCGGCGGACGGCGGCGCAGCACGGCGTGGATGCGGGCAAGCAACTCGCGCGGGTTGAAAGGCTTTCCAAGGTAGTCGTCGGCGCCGACCTCCAGGCCCACGATGCGGTCGACGTCCTCGCTCTTGGCGGTGAGCATGAT
>JBGSNW010000179.1:0-8162 GCA_041739435.1 Burkholderiaceae bacterium | reverse complement strand
TCAAACTCAGGGAAGATATCGGATCGCTTGCTAGGCTGAGGTCTTACCCACTCCTGCAAAGTGAAACTAACAAAGTCAAGCAGAGAAAGGATTATTTTTAGTATATTTTTGCTTTTTTTTATCTCTTCCTCATCAGGTCGTTCAGGTTCACCCGGCATGGGGTAGGGTAAGGGTGCGTCCATATGTTAATACTCTGGAACTGGCTGATGGAAAGATATCTGGACTGAGGAGTTTCCCACTCCGGTAAAACACCAAAGCAGATCAGTAACGATGGTGATACTTCAACTGTGTGTTTTATACGAAAAAGGAATTCCCTGTCTAACACAAGCTGTCTAAGGGTTCCAGACATGTCCCCGGTACGTACACAATACTCTTTCCATACTATGGGATATGAACTCATACAGCCAAAGCTCGCCAGCGCCCATGCGCCTCAGGGTTTTTTAGAGTCATCAGGCATGAAGCTTGGGTAGGTGAGAAATTAAATTAAATTAAACTCTGGGAAGATATCTGGCCGTTTACTAGGTTGCCAACTCATATAAAAAAGCCAAAACACATCAGCCACAAAAGCTGCAGATGTTTTCATTTACTTGGGTAAGGCTTTCTTCAACTAAATCTTCTTTTCTTTTTCAACTGACTGCGTTGCGTCACTTAGCATAGGCTGAGATAGCATTTTTTAGTGTCCTTACACTTGTGGCCCATATATTTAGCTGACTTGTGGCTTCAAACTACCTCCTCCAAACAACTGACTTATGTCTTACAAAAGCAGCTGACACGAGACGCACCAACAGATTGGCTTATGGGCTACAATATCTACTCAGCAATGCCTAAATCTACAGCTGGCATGTGGCTGACAACAACCTTACCATCTTATATTTTGCTATCAAGGCAATCTTTGTTTCAGTTCCCAAGCAAACTTGACAGTGGAGTAGAATTTAGTGTGTCGCTGTTGACTAAGTTCAACACAACCCAGGTGCATTACTGTGTGTAGAGTATACTATACGGTTAGACAAGTGTCAATAAGCGTACACCTAAAAAAAGTAACTGAAATCACTAGTACACCTGGCATCAACCAACAACAACATCAACAAGGCAGCACAAACAGTACAAAACAACTAGTATATACTTAATCAAAGACAATACAATATGTGCTGGCATATAGACACAACTCTTCTATTCTCTTCACTGTTTGGCTCCAACTATACTCTGCTGTAGTTATTGGCTATGTGAATTTCCTGAAATCCACTCATAAAACTAAAATTCTACAGACAGAGCCATATCACGTGATACTTACTTGTGGATAGTCTAAAGGCGATGTTTCTTTCTCAGTTCCCGGTGTTGGCTGCGTCGCGACGACGTCAACAGCCGTAAGCCGCGAAGTCCGTACAGGCAAAACTGCTCGTTGCAGTGTTAATAGCCTAGTCTATCCTATCTTCTTAAAAATGAACTATGATAAAACCCGCTACCGCTTTACTCGTGGCCGAGAACACTGAACACAACTCGTCTACCCAATTGCAACTGAAACTGACATTTTGATGAAAGGACAAGTCTATGCACGTTATTAAACTGCTGACGTGCCTGCTATTGAACTTTACACGAGATACTATGACGAGGAACAAGTCTGATTGTAATATCAATAAAGGACAATACACGATTGTTCGTGTCGTGCAATCGATGGTGACGCGCCCCCATGCCCACGAACTGATCGTGGGTGTGGCGACCGATCCGGTGTTCGGGCCGGTGATCCTTTTCGGGCAGGGTGGGGTGGCCGTGGAGGTGATTGGCGACCGCGCCGTGGCCCTGCCGCCGCTGAACCTGGCACTGGCGCGCGATCTGGTGTCGCGAACCCGGATTTCGAGATTGCTGGCGGGCTACCGCGACCGCGCTGCAATCGACCAGGATGCGCTGCACCTGGTGCTGCTGAAGGTGTCGCAACTGGTGTGCGACTGTCCGCAGGTGGTTGAACTTGACATCAACCCCCTGTTGGCCGACGACCAGGGCGTGATGGCGCTGGACGCCCGTGTGCGGGTGGCGTGGACCTTGGGCCCGGCCGCTTCACGCCTGGCCATCCGGCCATATCCGGCCGAGCTGGAGGAACCGATGACCTTCGATGGCCAGACACTGCAGGTGCGCCCGATTCAGCCCGAGGACGAGCCCCGATTGCGGCAGTTCTTTTCAGATGCCGATCCGGCCGACGTGCGCCTGCGCTTTTTCATGGCCCGGCGGGTGTGGGTGCATTCGGAGCTGGCACGCTTCAGCCAGATCGACTATGACCGCGAAATGACTTTTGTGGCGCTCGCCACGCAAAACGGGGCGGAACCCCGGATCGTGGGCGAAGTCCGCACGGTGACCGACCCCGACAATTGCCAATCCGAGTTCGCGATCATGGTGGACTCGAAGATCAAGGGCAAAGGCCTGGGGCGTGCCCTGATGGACAAGATGATCCGTTACCTCAGGGGCCGCGGCACCGAGCGGCTGGTCGGCGAATGCCTGCAATACAACGACGCCATGGCCGGGCTGGCGCGCAGCGTCGGATTCAGCGTGACGCCGCAGCCGGGCGGCGAGACCACGCTGCTGTCGCTCGACCTCCGCCCACCCGCCTGATCCGCCCGTCTGATGTCGGGATGCTAAAATGTTGCGATGCACAAAATCGCGCTGGCCTTGCCGACCCACGGTACCCTCCCGGGCCGTGATCTGCCGCGCGGCTATTTTTGTGCCGTGACGCCGCCTTAGCCGGCGTCCGCTCCGCCTCCCCACTCCATTTTGGGTGGGCCGTATGGCTGCGGTGCGCCATGTGCGCTACCTCCCGATTCAAGCTTCTTCACACCGCCGCGTTGCGGTGCTGCTCCGATTTTTCGACCTCACGACCATGCCCCATTTTCCTTTCCGCCAGGACTGGCTGTCCAATGTCCGCAACGATCTGCTCGCGGGTCTTGTGGTGGCCTTGGCGCTGATTCCCGAAGCCATCGCCTTCTCCATCATCGCGGGGGTGGACCCCAAAGTCGGCTTGTATGCATCGTTCTGCATCGCCACGGTGATTGCATTCACCGGCGGGCGCCCCGGCATGATCTCGGCCGCGACAGGGGCCATGGCCCTGGTGATGGTCACCCTGGTCAAGGATCACGGCCTGCAATACCTGCTGGCGGCCACCGTGTTGACCGGCGTCCTGCAGATACTTGCCGGCTGGCTGCATCTGGGGGCGTTGATGCGTTTTGTGTCACGCTCGGTCATCACAGGTTTCGTGAACGCACTGGCCATCCTGATCTTCGTGGCCCAATTGCCGGAGCTGATCGGCGCGACCTGGGTGGTGTACGCCATGGTGGCTGGCGGGCTCGGAATCATTTATCTGTTTCCCTACCTCACCAAAGCCATCCCTTCTCCGCTGGTGGCCATTGTGGTGCTGTCGGGTCTGGCCATCTATCTGGGCCTGGACATCCGCACGGTCGGCGACATGGGCCAACTGCCAGACAGTCTGCCCATCTTCCTGCTGCCCGAGGTGCCGCTGAACCTGGAGACGCTGAAGATCATTCTCCCGGTGTCGGCCACGCTGGCTGTGGTCGGGCTGCTGGAGTCCATGATGACCGCGTCCATCGTGGACGATCTGACCGACTCTCCCAGCGACAAGAACCGTGAATGTGTGGGGCAGGGCGTTGCCAACATTGCGTCGGGTTTCCTGGGGGGGCATGGCGGGCTGCGCCATGATCGGGCAGTCGGTGATCAACGTGAAATCCGGAGGGCGTGGACGTCTGTCCACACTGGCGGCGGGCGTTTTCCTGTTGCTGATGATCGTGTTCATCGGCGACTGGGTGGCGCGCATTCCCATGGCCGCGCTGGTGGCGGTGATGATCATGGTGTCCGTCGGCACCTTCAACTGGGATTCGATCCGAAAGCTCAAGGAGCACCCCAAGAGTTCCAGTCTGGTGATGGTCGCCACAGTGATCGTGGTGGTGGCTTCCCATGACTTGGCCAAGGGCGTGCTGGTGGGGGTTTTGCTTTCCGGATTCTTCTTTGCCCACAAGGTGGGCAAGATCCTGCATGTGGGTTCGAAGGCCGAAGACGAAGGCCGTCGGCGCACCTACAAAATCACCGGACAGGTGTTTTTTGCCTCGGCCGAGCGGTTTGTCAACGCTTTCGACTTCAAGGAAGTGATCGAGAAGGTGCGCATCGATCTGAGCCGCGCCCACTTCTGGGACATCACGGCGGTCAGCGCGCTGGACAAGGTGGTGATGAAGTTCCGCCGCGAGGGCACCGAGGTGGAGGTCATTGGCCTGAATCAGGCCAGCGCCACCCTGGTGGACCGCTTTGCGGTACACGACAAGCCCGACGCGGTTGAACAATTGATGGGGCACTGAAAGGAGCGCATCGCATGAGCAACGAGAAAAAAGTCCTGGCCTGCGTCGATCAATCGCGTTTTGCCGATGACGTGGTGGATTGTGCCGCCTGGGCCGCCCGCCGCATGCAGGCGCCGCTGGAACTGCTGCACGTGATTGACCGACCTGCCGACGCTGCGTCGGGCAAAGACCACAGCGGCGCCATCGGCTTCGACGCCCAGGAGTCCCTGCTGGCAGAGCTTTCCAACGAGGACGAGGCACGCAGCCGGGCGGCACGTGAGCGCGGTCGCATCTTTCTGAACCGCTTGCGCGAACGGGCCATCGCTGCGGGAGTGGCGTCACCCGATGTTCGACAACGCCATGGCGTCGTCGAACAAACGCTGATCGAACAGGAAGAAGGTGTGCGCCTGTTTGTGCTGGGCCGCCGCGGCGAGTCCGCCGAAACCACCCAGCGGGACCTGGGGCGCAATGTCGAGCGGGTGGTGCGCGCGTTGCACCAACCAATCCTTGCGGTCACCGAAGGCTTTCGGGCGCCACAGCGGATCATGATCGCCTTTGACGGCGGCATCCTGACCCGCCGTGGCGTTGAAATGGTGGCCACCAGCCCGTTGTTTCGTGGATTGCCACTGCATGTCCTGATGTCCGGCAAACAAAGCCAGGACGCTGCACGCCAGCTCGAATGGGCCCGAACGACTCTGGAGGCGGCCGGTTTCGAGGTGGTGGCATCGCACCTGCCGGGCGACGCCGAGAGCATCATCGCCCGGCAAGTCCTGGACCAAGGCGTGGACCTGCTGGTCATGGGGGCCTACAGCCATTCGCCGCTGCGCAGCCTGTTGTTGGGCAGCAAGACATCGGATCTGCTGCGGTCGGCCCGGATTCCCGTGCTGTTGCTGCGCTGACCCTGCAAGGAGCCCGCCATGCGGCGGGAACCTACGGCATATGTATTGTGCCGGGGAAGCGTGGAGCCCGCGCGCCCACGCGCCGCAAGGCAGGTTGACTCGCCAGGTTCAATGGGTCTTCGTGCGACCGGGCACGTTGTCCATGGGCAACGCGTCCGGCGCCTGTGTCCAGTCCACCATCGAGCCCGGGTAGAGCTTGACGTTCTTCTGGCCGAGGATTTCCGACATGGCAAACCAGTTGGTGGCAGCCCAGTGGCCGGTGTTGCAGAACGAGACCACGGTGTCGTTGGGTGCGAGCCGGGCGTCGGCCGCCACTTTTTTCGCGTCGGCGGGCGACATCATGGCCGAGCCGCCTTCGGCGAACCAGCGGCTGTTTTCCAGGTTGACGGCTCCCTTGACGGTGCCGGGCACGCTGGCCGCGGGGTGTTTGGTCTCGCCGCGGAAGAAGGCAGATGGCCGGGCGTCGATCAGGCTGACCTTCTTGTCGCCAATTTGCGAGAGCACCTGCTCGCGCGTGGCGATCAGGCCGGTGTCGAGCTGGGGCTGGTACGTGCTGGCGGTCACCACGGCCGGCTGGTTGTTCTGCGGCAGTTTGGCCGCGCTCCAGGCTTGCATGCCGCCGTTGAGAATGGACAGTTCCTTGAGCCCCAGCACCTTCAGGGTCCAGTAGACCCGCGCTGAAGCGCCGAAGTCGGTGGAGTCGGCGCCGCTGGTGACCACCACCGCGTGGGTCTGGGGCGTCAGGCCAAGCGCCTGCACCAGCGCAGTGAGTTGGGGCAGTTCGGGCAGGGTGCCCGGGTTGGTGGCAGGGCCGCGCCATCGACCGTAGGGTGCGTTCACAGCACCGGGGATGTGCTGCTGAGCGTAGCTTTGGGGGTCGCGCGCGTCGATCACGCGCACGGCCGGGTTGCCGAGCAAGGGCTGCAGTTCGGCGGGCGACAGCAGCGGCTTGGCGGCGAGTGCCCATTGGCTGAGCGCGAAAGTTGCCAGGGCGATGACGAGCTTTTTCATGGTGGGGCCTTTTCAGGTGAAACACGCCATGCGGCGCAAGGGCCGAGTTTATTCATTTGCGCCGCGGCGTGTGGCCAGCAGGGCCAAAAGGCGTACCGGCCGATGGGCGTGAAGGGGCGGGAATTGACACCTCGCTCGGGCTGTCCTAATGTTGTGCGCAACATCCGCCGGGAATCAGAAAGGAATGCGCCATGGACCGCCGTGCCTTCATCGAATCGTGTTCTGCCGGTGCGGCCTGCCTGACGGCCGGGGGCGCCATGCCGGCTTTTGCGGCGGATGCGCGCCCCCGCACCTATGCGCGGGCCTTGTTGACCAACGAGCTCGGCGATCCACTCAGGGCGTCCAGCCTGAAGGCGCGCGCCAATTATGTGTTTCACTACCCGTACGTGGCCACACCGGTGTTTCTGCTGAACCTGGACACGCCAGTGCCGCCCCGCCAGTTGACGATGCAGGCCAACGAGCACTATGCCTGGCCGGGCGGGGTGGGAGCGCGACACAACGTGGTGGCGTTCAGCGCCATCTGCGCGCACCAGTTGGTGTATCCCACGCCGCAGGTCAGCTTCATCAGCTTTCGTCCGACCCGGGCACAAAAGGGCCTGCAGGACAACCTGATCCACTGCTGCGCCGAGCACAGCCAGTACGACCCGGCCAGGGGCGCCCAGGTATTGGGCGGGCCGGCGCCCCAGCCGCTGTGTGCCGTGTTGCTGGAGCACGACCCCAAGGCCGACACCCTGACGGCCTACGCCACATTGGGAGGCGAGCTGTTTGACGCGTTCTTCCGAAAATACGAAATGAAACTGAGTCTGGACGTGGGCCCGGCGGCACGCCACCCCGTGACCGGGCGTGCCACGGTGCGCGAGCTGGAAAAATTCTGCAGGAACCCGATCCAGTGCTGAGCGTGGCAAAACAGCATTTTTTAAGAGAAAAGTGCCATTAGCCCCCGTGAAATGGTGATAGTATGCTATTTATAACGTAGCATTTTGGCGATGCTAGAGCTTGGCCAGCCGGTCCAGTGCGGTGTTCAGGGTCTCATCCTTCTTGGCAAAACAGAAGCGGATGACCTTCTGGTCGAACCCGTCACCGTAGAAGGCCGACAACGGGATGGCCGCCACCCCGATCTCGCGCGTGAGCCACTGGCAGAACTCGCCTTCGGGCAGGTTGCGCTCGGGCACACCCAGGCCGGAAATGTCCACGCACTGGAAATAGCTGCCCTCGCTGGGCAGCAGCCTGAATTGGGTGGCCGCCAGACCGGCGCGGAACAGGTCGCGCTTGCGGGCGTAGAAGGCGGGCAGTTCGAGATAAGGCCCGGGGTCGGCCATGTAGCGGGCGATGCCCACCTGCATGGGCGTGTTGACGGTGAACACGTTGAACTGGTGCACCTTGCGGAACTCCGCCGTCATGGAGGCGGGCGCCGCCACGGTGCCGATCTTCCAGCCGGTCACGTGATAGGTTTTGCCGAAGCTGCTGACGATGAAGGCGCGCGCCGCCAGGCCGGGGTAGCGCGCGGCGCTCAGGTGCGCGTTGGGCGCAAATACCATGTGCTCGTACACCTCGTCGCTGATGAGCAGCACGTCGGTGGGGGCCAGCAGATCCTGCAGGCGCAGCATGTCGGTGTGTGACCAGATGGTGCCGCTGGGGTTGTGCGGGCTGTTGACGAGGATCGCGCGGGTGCGCGGCGTCATGGCCGCGGCGATCCGGTCGAAGTCGGGCCGGAAGCTGCCCGGTGTGAGCGGCACGCGCACCACCGTGCCACCGGCCAGCTCGATGTTGGGCACGTAGCTGTCGTAGCAGGGTTCGAGCACGATGACTTCGTCACCCGGGTGCACACAGGCCAGCACTGCCGTCATGATGGCCTGCGTGGCACCGGCCGTGATGGTGATTTCGCTGACCGGGTCGTAGCGGCGTCCGTAGAGCGCTTCGATCT
>JBGSNW010000160.1:0-3122 GCA_041739435.1 Burkholderiaceae bacterium | reverse complement strand
GCGTTGACCTCGTGTGCCACCCGGCCCGGCATTGTCGTCGCCGCCACCGACCAGGACGCGGTGCGCGCAGTGGCGTCCACGCCCGGCGCGTTCGGCGTGTCGACCTTGGGGCTTTTGGTGCCGGAACAAAGCCAGGTCAAGATTCTCGACTGGGACGGCCATTCGCCATTGCGCGACGGCCGAGCCAACCCGGACTACCCGCATCAGAAGGAAGTCCGCTTTGTATTTGCCGCCAACGCGGCCGCCCTCACGTTGAAATTTGTCGCGTTCGCCCGCACCACGGCGGCCCAGTCGCTGATGGACCGGTCGGGCTACCTGCCCGTCAAGCCTGGGGGCACGCCGTGATTGAGCAACTGCGTGAAGAACAAAACCGTGGGCTGCGCCCGATCCGCCGCCTGGTCGCCGCACTGGCGCTGGCGGTGTTTGTTTCGCTGCCGTCCCTGCAGTTCTATACCGACTGGCAGGGCCTGCGGGGTGACGTGGACTTTTTTGCCCATGCACATGCCGAAGAAATCACACGCCTGGTCGCGGAAGACCCGCAATGGTGGAACCTGCAGACCAACCGGCTTCGCCTGCTGCTGAGCCGGGGGCACCTGCACAAAAGTGCGGGGCAAACACGGGTCCAGATGCACGACGGCACGGTGGTGGTTGAAATTGGCCTTTCGGTTCCGCGCCCCTTCGTGCAGCGCGCCGAGCCCATCCATGACGCAGGCCTGCGGGTGGGCGAGGTGGTGGTCCGCGCCAGCCTGCGCCCCATGCTGGAAAAAGCGGCCTTCACTGCGTTGTTCAGCGCCCTGCTGGCGCTGGCAATTTACCTGACGGCGGCGCGCTACCCCATGCGGCAGCTGGCCGACACACTGGCCAAACTCGCCCATGCGCGCGATCAGGCCGAGGCCGCAAACCGGGCCAAGGCGGCATTTCTGGCCGCCATGAGCCACGAAATCCGCACCCCGATGAACGGCGTGATCGGCACCACCAGCCTGCTGGTGGAGACCCCGCTGACACGAGAGCAGCGCGGCTATGTCGAGACCATCCGCGACAGCGGCGAAGGCCTGTTGGCCGTGATCAACGACATCCTGGACTACTCCAAGGTGGAGTCCGGTCACATGGAGCTGGCCCCGCACGCGTTCTATCTGGTGCAGTGCGTGGACGCCGCGCTGGCCGCCGTCACGCCACAGGCCACCCGCAAGGCGCTTGAGGTTGTGTGCCTGATTGACGACGACGTTCCCGAAGTCGTCTGGGCCGACGACATGCGCCTGCGCCAGGTGCTGACCAACCTGCTGGGCAACGCGGTGAAATTCACCGACCGTGGCGAGGTGGTGCTGCGGGTGTCGCGCCCGACACCGGGACGCGTGTCGTTCTCGCTGCGAGACACCGGCATCGGCATCAGCGCTGAGCAGTTGGCGCGGCTGTTCAAACCGTTCGCGCAGGCCGACACCTCCACCACCAAAAAGTACGGTGGCACGGGCTTGGGGCTGATCATTTCGCAGCGGCTGGTGGCGCTGATGGGCGGGCGCATCCAGGTGCACAGCGCCCCGGGCGTCGGCTCCACGTTCGAGTTCGACATCATCGCCCCACGCGCGAACAGCACGCCTGAAGTGCACACCGCCGCCAGCGACCGCGCACTGCTGGGCAAACGTGTGCTGCTGGTGGACGACAACGCCACGAATCTGAGCCTGTTGGGCAACCTGGCCGATCGCTGGGGCATGCTGCCACAACGGGCCAGCTCGGGCGCCGAGGCGCTGGACAAACTCGCCGCGGCCACGCCGTTTGACGTGGTGGTGATGGACCTGTGCATGCCCGGCATGGACGGCATCGAGCTGGGCCGCGCCATTCGCGCGCGCGGTTTGGGCATGCCCATGCTGCTGCTGAGTTCGGCCATCGACGCGGGCATCGCACTTGCGCCCACCGGCCTGTTCGCCAATTGCCTGAGCAAGCCGGTGCGCCGCCATCTGCTGCTGCAGGCCCTGGTGGACGCATTGAACAACCTGCCCGCGCCCGGCGCCGACAACCGCGACGCCCTGAGCAACGTGCTGGACCCGACGCTGGCCTTGCGCGCACCGCTGCGCATTCTGGTGGCCGACGACAACGAAATCAACGTCCTGCTGGTGCGCACCATGCTGGAACAGATGGGCTACCTCAGCGAGTCGGTGTCCGACGGCATGGCGGCCGTGGAGGCGGTCCAGCGCAGCAGCTTCGATCTGGTGTTGATGGACCTCAACATGCCCGAACTGGACGGCCGCGAAGCCACCCGGACCATTCGGACACTGATCCCCCGCGACGGGCCACACATTGCCGCGTTCACGGCTGCCGTGTTGCCCGAAGACCGGCGCGCCTGCCTGGAAATCGGCATGGACAGCTTCCTGCCCAAGCCGGTGACCACCGTCACCCTGCGCGCCTTGCTGGAACGGGTGTACGCCGAACGCGCTCAGGCGGCTTCGCTGTAGAACGGCGTCTGCTTCAGGTGGCGCGCCGCCAGCGGCTGCACGGCGGCGTGGATCGCGCCGATGTGCTCGGGGGTGGTGCCGCAGCAGCCTCCCACGATGTTGACCAGCCCTTCGGCCGCGAACTCGCGCAGCAGCCTTGAGGTGACTTCGGGGGTTTCGTCAAAGCCGGTTTCGCTCATCGGGTTGGGCAGCCCCGCGTTGGGGTAGCAGCTGATGAAGGTGTCGGGCGCCGCGCGGTGCAGTTCCTGGATGTAGGGGCGCATCAGCGCTGCCCCCAGCGCGCAGTTCAGGCCCACGGCCAGCGGCTGCGCGTGGCGCACGCTGTGCCAGAACGCGGTGACCGTCTGGCCCGACAGGATGCGGCCGGAGGCATCGGTCACCGTTCCGCTGATGATGATCGGCAGCCGCTCGCCCGTGGCCTCGAACACCTCGTCGATGGCGAAAAGCGCGGCCTTGGCGTTGAGGGTGTCAAAGATCGTCTCGACCAGCAGCACGTCGGCGCCGCCTTCCATCAGGGCCTCGACCTGCTCGCGGTAAGCCGCCCGCAGCGCTTCGAAGTCCGTGTTGCGCGCGCCGGGGTCGTTCACGTCGGGGCTGATGCTGGCCGTCTTGGGCGTGGGGCCCAGCGCGCCCGCCACAAAACGCGGATGCTCGGGCGTGCTGAACTTGTCGGCC
>JBGSNW010000152.1:0-1933 GCA_041739435.1 Burkholderiaceae bacterium | reverse complement strand
GATCACGAACTCGTTTTCCTCGATCGCCGACAGAAAATCGATTGCGCGAAACCTCGGTGCTGTTTGCCGTGCTGCTGGGCAGCTGGTTCCTGAAAGAGGCGTTCACGCTGCGCCGCGCGATCGGCACCGGCGCCATCGTGGCCGGCGTGATGGCCCTGAGGCTGGGGTGACCCTCTCGCCGCATTGAGGAAAGGTCATGCATTCCACGCCACTCCCCACCCATGCGCAAATCGTGATCGTGGGCGGCGGCATCGCCGGCTGCTCCACGGCCTACCACCTGGCCAAGCTGGGCCGGACCGACGTCCTGCTGCTGGAGCAGGGTCGGCTCACCAGCGGCACCACCTGGCATGCGGCGGGGCTGATCGGCCAGATGCGGCCCAACCGCACCATGACGGCCATGAGCAAATACGGCATCGAGCTGTACGCCACGCTGGAGCAGGAAACCGGCCTGGCCACCGGCTGGAAGCCCTGTGGCAGCGTGAACGTGGCGCGCACGACCGAACGCCTCCAGGTGCTGCGCAAGCAGGTGGCGATGGCGCACAGTTTTGGCGTGGAGTGCCACGAAATTTCCTCCGCCGAAGCGGGCGACAAATACCCGGTGATGCGCACCGACGATCTGGCCGGGGCGATCTGGCTGCCCGGCGACGGCAAGGCCAACCCCGCCGACCTGTGCATGTCGCTGGCCAAGGGTGCGCGCAACCGCGGCGTTAAGATGGTCGAAGGCGTGGAGGTCACCGGGGTGATCATCGAGCACGGCCGCGCCGTCGGCGTGCGCACCGCGCAGGGTGACGTGCGCTGCGAGGTGGTGGTCAACTGCGCGGGCCAGTGGGCACGGCAGTTCGGCCAACTGGCGGGCGTGAACGTGCCGCTGTACCCGGCCGAGCACTTCTACATCGTCACCGGCAAGATCGACGGCGTGCACCCGATGCTGCCCGTCATGCGCGACCCCGACGGCTACATTTACTACAAGGAAGAAGTCGGCGGCCTGCTCATGGGCGGCTTCGAGCCCCAGGCCAAGCCGTGGCGCATGGAGCCGATTCCTTCGACCTTCCAATTTCAACTGCTCGACGAGGACTGGGACCAGTTCGAAATTCTCATGACGAACGCGATGCATCGCACGCCTTGCCTGGAGACGGCCGAAATCAAGATGCTGCTCAACGGCCCCGAGAGCTTCACGCCCGACGGCAACTTCATCCTGGGCGAGGCGCCCGAGTGCGCCAACTACTTTGTCTGCGCCGGCTTCAATTCCGCGGGCATTGCCAACAGCGGCGGTGCCGGTCGCCTGATGGCCGAATGGATCGTGCAGGGCGAGGCCAGCACCGACCTGTGGGACGTGGACATCCGCCGCTTCGGCCGCTTCACCGGCAACCGCAAGGCCCTGGCCGAGCGCACCGGCGAAACCCTGGGCCTGCACTACGCCATGCGCTGGCCGCGGCAAGAGCTGGAAACCGGGCGCCCGCTGCGCACCTCGCCGCTGTACGACATCCTCCACGAAAAAGGCGCCGAGTTCGGCAGCAGGAACGGGTGGGAACGGGTGAACTATTTCAAGCCCACCAAGGCCACCCCCCGGCCCGCGCACACACTCGGCACCCCAGGCTGGTTGCCCTGGGTGATGGAAGAACAGCGTGCCACGCGCGAAGCCGTGGCGTTGTACGACCAGACCTCGTTTTCCAAGCTGCTGCTGCAGGGTCGCGACGCGTTGCAGTTGCTGCAGCGCCTGTGCGCCAACGAGATGGACGTGCCCGTGGGCAAGATGGTCTACACCGCCATGCTCAACGCACGCGGCGGCTTCGAGAGCGACCTGACCGTCATCCGGCAGGCGGCAGACCGCTTCCTGATCGTCACCGGCTCGGCCCAGGCCGTGCGGGACGCGCACTGGATCGAACGCCACATCGCGCCCGGCGAACACGCGGTGCTGACCGACGTGTCGGCC
>JBGSNW010000121.1:0-2362 GCA_041739435.1 Burkholderiaceae bacterium | reverse complement strand
GCCGGCCGCCGTGGGGCGGGCCTGGCGTGCGCTGCGGTCAAACAGCAGCACGTCCAGCGCGTCCTCGATCTGGCGCACCCGGTAGGTCAGCGCGCTGGGCACCAGCCCCAGGCTGTGCGCAGCGGCGGCAAAGCTACCGGTTTCAGCGATGGCCTGGAGCATCACCAGGGCTTCCGGGGTCAGAGCTTCGCGAGGAGTTTGCATGGTAGGGTCGTTTTAATTCAATATATTTGAATGATGCCATCAAACCCCGTGACGCATCGGCGGCGCCAGAACCCCTAAAGTTCAGTTCTGCCAACGAATTCTTCAAACCTCGTTCAAACGCCATGCTGACACTTCGAAAATCGCAGGACCGCGGCCATGCCGACCACGGCTGGCTCAAATCGTTTCACAGCTTTTCGTTTGCCGGGTACCACGACCCGGCCTACATGGGCTGGGGCAACCTGCGGGTCATCAACGAAGACCGCATTGCCCCGGGCACCGGCTTTGGCACGCACGGGCACCGCGACATGGAAATCATCAGCTACGTCCTCAGCGGCAACCTCGCGCACAAGGACAGCCTGGGCAACGTCCAGGGCATTCCGCCCGGCGATGTGCAGCGCATGAGCGCGGGCACGGGCGTGCAGCACAGCGAGTTCAACCACGCGCCCGACCAGATCACACATTTCCTGCAGATCTGGATCGAGCCGAACGTGACCGGCATGGCGGCCAACTATGAACAGAAGACGTTTTCCGACGCCGAAAAGCGCGGGGCGTTGCGGCTGGTGGCGTCTCCTGATGGTGCGCAGGGTTCGGTGAAGATCCACGCTGACGCCTCGTTGTACGCCAGCCTGCTGGACGGTGACGAGGCCGTGGTGCTGGCGTTGAGCCCGGCGCGCAAGGCCTACGTGCACCTGGTGTGCGGCCAGTTGCAGGTCAATGGCCAGGCGCTGGGTGCGGGTGATGCGGCCCTGCTGGCCAACGAAAACCGGATCACGCTGGACCACGCCCGCAACGCCGAAGTGCTGGTGTTCGATCTGGCCGCCTGAAGCCTTCAACCCATTTCATTGTCCCCCTGTCAACCCTTTTCTTTCCAACCCTCAAGGAGCTTTCCATGTCTGACGCACTTCAAAAACCCCTGACCCTGATCGGTCGCATCCTGCTGGCCGCCCTGTTCTTGCCGGCGGGCCTGAGCAAGATTGGCGGCTTTGCCGGCACGGTTGGCTACATCGGCTCCAAGGGGCTGCCCATGCCCGAGGTGGCCGCGGTGATCGCCATCCTCGTCGAGGTCGGTGGCGGGCTGGCACTGATCGCCGGCTTCGGCACGCGCCTGGCGGCGCTGGCGCTGGCGGTGTTCACCCTGGTGGCCACCGTGGTGTTCCACAACTATTGGGCCGTGCCGGCTGAAATGCAGATGGTCCAGCAGCTCATGTTCTTCAAGAACGTTGCCGTGGTCGGCGGATTGCTGACGCTGGCGGCCTGGGGCGCGGGCGGCTGGAGCCTGGACGCCCGGCGCGCCGCGGTGTGACCCGGCCCCCTCATCGACGACCCTGACGTTTCCACCAACACCAACTCAAAGGAATCCACCGTGGCAAAAATTGCTGTTGTTTTTCATTCCGGCTACGGCCACACCCTGCGCATGGCGCAAGCCGTCGCCGAAGGCGCGGGCGCTGAACTCGTGACCATCGACGCCGAGGGCAACCTGCCCGAAGGCGGCTGGGACACGCTGAACGCGGCCGACGCGATCATCATGGGTTCACCCACCTACATGGGCAGCGTGAGCTGGCAGTTCAAGAAATTTGCCGACGCCTCGTCCAAGCCCTGGTTCAGCCAGCAGTGGAAAGACAAGGTGTTCGCCGGGTTCACCAACAGCGCCAGCATGAACGGGGACAAGCTGTCCACCCTGCATTACCTGTTCACCCTGGCCATGCAGCACGGCGGCATCTGGGTCGGCACCGGCATGATGCCCAGCAACAGCAAGGCCGCGCAGCGCAATGACGTGAATTACGTCGGCTCGTTCAGCGGCGCCATGGCCCAGTCACCGTCCGATTCCAGCCCCGCGGAGATGCTGCCGGGCGACCTGGAAACGGCCAAATTGTTCGGGCAGCACGTGGCGCAGGTTGCAACGCGCTTTCGCGGCTGATAGGCTGCATGCCTGACTTTTCACCAAGGACCCGGGCATGCACATCGAACTCCAGCGCGTGGCCACCGGCGACGGCTTCGCGCCCATGGCGCAAACCCTGACCGTGCGCGGCAACGCCGTCACCGTGGACGGCACGGCCGCCGAGGGTGGGGACGACACCGGCCCCAACCCGCACGACCTTTATGACGCGGCCCTGGGCGCCTGCAAGGTGCTCACGGTGCTGTGGTACGCCCGGCGCAA
>JBGSNW010000118.1:0-5201 GCA_041739435.1 Burkholderiaceae bacterium | reverse complement strand
CCCGCCCACGCGCCCCCGGCGCCAACAGCAACGCCATCGCCACGCTCCCCAGCGTGGCCAGCCAGGGCACGACCGACACCGACGGCCCACCGGTCCAGGGCCACAGCCAGGGGAGGGTGAGCAGAACGGTGGCGGCGACACGATGAAATGGCATGGGCAGAAAGCGGGAAAGTGCGGCGCGCAGGTAAAGAACCGCCGCAGGATCGAGCGCATGTGCGATTCTCGGGCAATCCTGCGCGGGCGCCGGTGCAGCCGCGGACACAGCGGCCAACGGGCTTCTGGGCGCAGCCACTGAAGAAGGACTGACCCGCCAACAAGGCGTCGAGCTGACCGACCGCTACGACAGCGGCCAGAGCGTTGCCATCGTCCAGGCGTTCTCCCCAGGGGAAGAGTTTCGCGTCGGCGACCACGTGCGCGTGCTCACCTTGAATGGCAATGCGCGGGTGAGGGTGTGGCCCCCGATAAGGAGCGGGTCGCCTCAATCCTGGCGAGTCTTTTCGACCCGTGCCACAAGTTGCGCAAGGCGCGGCAAACCACCCCGGCGCCAGCAGCAATGCCGACGCCTAAAGCCCCCGATGTGGTCGGCTAATCACGCCAAGTGACGGCGGCGAAACGCGGGTCTCCCTCCGCTCGGTGGCGCCAAGAGGCGGCCAATGCTTTCCTGTGATCACGAGAAGAGAGCCAGCGTGCACGATCTGCCCATTGCTGGGCGCTTGCGACATCGCCCACTTCCACATAGGCGACCACAATTGCTTGCATCGCGGCAGGCGAAGGGTCCAGTAGCACTGCCTCAGAAAATTCTTCTAGTTCTTTTGCGTTCAACTGAGAGGCGGGTGTACGAACTCCGAGAATCAAGGCTCGGTACTGGTGAAGCAGCAGCGTGTCAGGAATGTCCATCGGGTGGTCCTTTCCCACTCGCGCCAATTTGAAACGCCACGTGTTGAAACTTTTCTCCACTTTCAAATAATCTGTTCCGACAGCCGCCAGCAGCAATGCCAGTCCCCCTATCGCCACGACCGCGCCCCATGGTCGGACCGAAATCGATGGCAAATTGGCCTTCGCGGCCAAGATGCCCATCAGCATTACCGCAGGCAAAAGAAAGTAAGCGTACGCGAGTGGAAGTTCAACCATGGCATGCATTGCCAAAACAAACAATCCGGCAAGACAAATATAGGCTTCGGGGTCCAGCCTACGGCGAAATACCGTCAATCCGACTTTTACAAGAACGCCCGACGCAATAAGTGCCACCGGCAGTCCAAACCAAATGGCGATGTCCAACAGCGCGTTATGGGTCCATGTGAACAATCCCGGGAGTTCGTACCCCGCCGCCGCCGCCCTCAACTGCGCTTCAACACCCTGCGCGAATCCGTAACCGCCCCATGGCTCCTGCAATGAGGCAAGTGCAAACGTGCGATAGACCCCCAATCTGAGTTCCCCCTGGGTTCTGTGCATGAGGGTGAACTCCTGCGACAGCCCCAGCCAGTCCGTCAAAGCAGGGAGCGCCACGATGCTGGTCACAAACCACAGGAGCAGGATCAAGACTGGGGCTCGCCAGGGTTTGTAAGCTCCGTATGCCCTTGAGCTCCACAGGGCGATCATCCCCAGAGCCAAGAACGACAAGTACCCGATTCGGGATTGCGTCAACACCAGCGCAAACGTCAGCGTCAGCGTACCCAGCATCAACCCGGTGCGGCCCGTTGCAGCCCGCCAAAAGGCCCAAAAATATCCAACCACGCCCAGCAGCAACAGGGTGGCCGCATTGTTCGGCTGCAGTAAATTGGCATAGGGGCGGCCTCCCGTTGCCAACAACTGCGTCCAGACCTCGAGGCCCCCGATACCAAGCCATTGCTTCAACACCAATCCGGCAGAGCCCGTTGCGCCAATGACCAACGCGGTGTAGAGAAAATCTCCGACGGCGTTGCCCTGCATCTGCTCCCATGCCCGTGAGATGCTGAGCACGCAGGCCGCCGCAAAAAAATACCCAACACCAATGGCAGCGTGTCCGAAAAAAAACACTTCCCCGGACAACCACTGCCCAAGCGATAGCGCCGACAACCCCATCAGCACACCCGCGATGGCGTCCACCGCGAATGTTTGTCGGCGTACAACCATCTTTGCCACCACGGCCATGGCAACGACGAGAAGCACCGCCGAAATCCAGAAGTCTTTGTGAAAGGCAATCCACGGCGGCGAGGAGTTTGGGAGCAACCAGGCAAGCGCCGCCGCGACGGCGGCCATCGGCGTCCAAATCGGTATGTTTTCAAACCGGGCCATAACGTTCAACGTGCAATCCTCCCAAAGAAAAAGCCCCTTTCGGGGCTTTTTTTAAGCACAGGTCAGATATTACTTGCAGCTTGTCGGCAGATATTTGCCGAGAATGGGGCTTGTTGTACCCGGTTTGCATTCCCAAACCACTTGACCATTTGTCTGAAGCGTGCCGATCAACTGGAGCGTGTTACCTTGGATACGCGGATCGCCTTGGGCAGTGGCCGTGATCACGCCAACCGACGCATTGGTCTGCGTATAGCTGACCGACGACACATATTTGGACGACTGGCTGTCAATATCCACACTGTTAACACCAGGCATGGCGCCCAGCGTTTGAGCGGCCTCACTCACAGTGGTGCGCGCTGATGAAGCGGCAAGAATCACCTCCGAAACCTTGGCGCGAGTGGTGTAGTCCTGATACGCCGGCAGCGCGACGGCGGCCAGGATACCGATGATCGCGACGACGATCATCAATTCGATGAGGGTAAAACCTTGCTGAACACGTTTCATGAATTTCTCTCCAAAGGGTTGATGAACGGTGATTGAACCACGCAGTTCGCGTGCCAGGTCTTGAAACAGTGGCAACTGCTTGTTTTTCGCGGATTTTTTCACGTTTCGAGGGAACCGGGCGCACGTTTTTGTCAGGCGGGCGAGGTGGATTGCAGACATTTTTGTCACCCTCCGGCGCCGGGTCGTACTTTACCCTGCACCCTACAGCGCGAACTCCTGGCCGGCATACAGCCAGCGGATGTCGTGGGTCACGTCCTGGGCACCGGTGGTTTGGTCAAACTGGCGGATTTCGTCCATGATCAGGGCGGTTTCGGCGGGCTTGGTGTGGGTGATGTAGATGGGGAAGGTCTTGCCGCGGGCAATGCAGTCCAGCTCATCGGCCAGCACGTGGGGCGACAGGTGCAGGCTGCGCCGGGCGAGATCCTTCTCGCGGTTGCTGAAGGCGGTTTCGATCACCAGCAGGGCCACGTCGATCTGGTTGACGCGCTGCCAGAAGGCGGGGTTGCGCTCGGTGTCGCCGCTGAAGACGAACGCGCTGCCCGTGCCGCCGGTGACGGCGTAGCCCACGGCGGGCACGGTGTGCACGGCGGGCAGGGCTTCAAGGGTTTTGCCGCCCACGGTCAGGCACTGGCCGGTGGCAATTTCGTGAAAACGCACAAACGGGGCGGCCTGCGACGGAATGGCGCTGAAGTCGGGCCAGATCACGTCATTGAAAATATGAGCGCGCAGCGCAGCAATGGTGCCGGGCAGGGCATGAATTTGCAGTGGCTCGCGGCGCCGGGTGCCCACCGCGTCCACCATCAGCGGCAGGGCGGCGATGTGGTCGAGGTGCGAGTGGGTCAGGAACACGTGTTCGATGGCCGTCATTTCGTCCAGGGTGAGGTCGCCCACGCCGGTACCGGCGTCGATGAGGACGTCACCGTCGATCAGAAACGACGTGGTGCGGCAGTCCCGGGCGATGGCGCCCGAGCAGCCCAGTACCCGCACTTTCATGACGTTTGCCCTGTTCCCCGAAGGGATGATTGGTCCATGCTGTTCCCCATGCGTGCCTGCACCGTGCCGCGCGCCCTCGTGTTGTTGACCCTCGTGCGCTGCCACAGGCCTGCTCTTTTACGACGGCCCGCTGCTATTTGGTCTCGAATTCCGTGGTGCCGTCCCACGACGGCTCCATTGGCAGCGACTTGCGCAAGGCTACCCGTTCCGTGTAGAGCCGGTAAAGGTAATTGTTGACATTTTGGTGTTGCAATTGGGCCAGCAGGGCTTCGCAGGTGGCCCAATCCTGTTGGCGGTAGGCGGTGAGGGTCTGCCCCCAGAGTTGCAGTTCTGCCACAGATGCGGTGGGGGGCAGGGGCCGAAAGATGGCCACGGCCTGCTCTTTGCCCTTGACGCGCACGCGGTCCAGCTCCTGCCAGGCGAAGCCGGGCGCCTGGTTGCGTGTGCTTTCGCTGGCCACCATGTCCACGCCGTAAATTTTGCTCAGGCCTTCAAGCCGCGAGGCGAGGTTGACCGCGTCGCCAATGACGGTGTAGCTGCGCCGGGTGTCCGAGCCCATGTCGCCCACGCACATGGTGCCGGTGTTCAGGCCGATGCCGACGCCAATGGCGGGCAGGCCGCGGGCGTGGTGGGTCTCGTTCATGCGGTGGATGGCATGGGCCATTTCCTGCGCGGTCTTGACGGCCAGGCGGGCGTGCTCGGGTGTGTCCACGGGGGCACCCCAGAAGGCCATGACGCAGTCGCCCATGTATTTGTCGATGGTGCCGCGGTTGGCGCGGATGAGGTCGGTGAGCTGGCTGAACACGGTGTTGAGCAGGTGCTGGAGCTGCACGGGCTCCATGTTTTCAGACAGGCGGGTGAAGCCGCGCATGTCGCAGAACATGACGGTCAGCTCGCGGGAGGCGGCGGTCATGGTGTAGCTGTCGGGGTCCTTGACCATTTCGTCCACCAGCTCGGGCGGCACGTAAGTGCCGAACAGGTGCGCCAGCTCGCGCTTGGAGCGGCTTTCGACAAAATAGCCGTAACTCATGTTCAGGCCAAAGGCGGTGACGGCCATGACCAGCGCGGTGGACAGCGGCAGCACCAGCCCACTGCCCACGTACAGCCACACGTTCAGGCCGACCAGCGCCGCCCCCACGGCCAAGCTGAGCAGCACGGCACGGATGGCGGTGATGAGTGGCAGCGCCAGGGCCAGCAGCAGGCCGGCCACGAGCAGTACCAGCACTTCAAGGCCAGCGGCATAGTCGGGCCGGACGAAGATCTTGCCGTCGAGCAGGCCGGAGATCACGTTGGCGTGGGTTTCGACGCCGGGGTAGGTTTCACCCACGGGCGTGACGCGCAAGTCCAGCAGGCCGGGGGCCGTGGTGCCCACGAGCACGATGCGGCCTTGCAGGCTGCCCGGCGGTAGCTTGCCCGCCAGCATGTCGGCC
>JBGSNW010000104.1:0-4094 GCA_041739435.1 Burkholderiaceae bacterium | reverse complement strand
GATCTGCGAGGCCTTGCGCGAGGCCACGGTTTCGGCCTTGGCGTGGGCGGCCAGGGTGGCGTCCACCGCCACCTGCGCGAAGTTCTTGGGCAGATCGCCCTTCATGCGGCGCACGAACGCCTGGGCCAATGCGGGGTGCGCGGCCTTGTAGGCGGCAAATTGCACGTCCCACGCGGCCTCGGCGGCCAGACCCGTGGCCTTGGCGTCCCACGCCGCGTACACGTCCTGAGGGATCACGAACGGCGCATGTGGCCAGCCCAGGGCTTCGCGCGTGAGCCGGATTTCTTCGGCGCCCAGCGGTTCACCATGGGCCTTGGCGGTGTTGGCGCGGTTGGGGCTGCCCTGGCCGATGTGGGTCTTGCAGACAATGAGCGTGGGTTTGTCGGCGCTGTTTTTGGCGTCGGCAATGGCGCGGTCCACCGCGGCCACGTCATGGCCGTCGATGGGGCCGATCACGTTCCAGTTGTAGGCTGCAAAACGCAGCGCGGTGTTGTCGATGAACCAGGGCGCAACCTGGCCGTCGATCGAGATGCCGTTGTCGTCGTACAGCGCGATCAGCTTGTTGAGCTTCCAGGCGCCGGCCAGCGCGCAGGCTTCGTGGCTGATGCCTTCCATCAGGCAGCCGTCGCCCAGGAACACATAGGTGTGGTGGTCCACCACGGTGTGGCCTTCGCGGTTGAACTCGGTGGCCAGCAGCTTCTCGGCCAGCGCCATGCCCACCGCGTTGGTCACGCCCTGGCCCAGCGGCCCGGTGGTGGTTTCCACGCCCGGGGTGATGCCCGCTTCGGGGTGGCCGGCCGTCTTGCTGTGCAGCTGGCGGAAGTTCCGGAGTTCGCCAATCGGCAGCTTGTAGCCCGTGAGGTGCAGCAGCGCATACAGCAACATGGAGCCGTGGCCGTTGGACAACACGAAGCGGTCACGGTTGGCCCATTGCGGGTTGGCCGGCGAGTGCCGCAAGTGGAGCCCCCACAGCGCCACCGCCATGTCGGCCATGCCCATCGGGGCGCCGGGGTGTCCGGAATTGGCCTGCTGGACGGCGTCCATGGCAAGGGCGCGGATGGCATTGGCCATGTTTTGGGTGTTGGGCATGGGAAAACGGCTTTCGCGGTGGAAACAGGGAAAACCCGTGATTTTACCGGTGCGGCCTTTTGGGGCGGGCACGTGGGCGGGCGCGTTTGGGCGCGGGCGTCTGGGCGGGCTGTCGGGGGGCGGGTCAAACGCACCGGCCGGATCGCCAGCGGCGCATGGTGAGGCATGCCGTCGCTTGTTACATTTCACGCCGATTCGAACCTCGGCGCCAGGCTGGCGCGCCCTCAGACCCGCGACATGAGCGGAAAGTCCTGGGGCCTTCGGATGGAGTTGACGGAGATGTCCACGTCCAGGCCAGGCCAGTAGAGATGATCCGGCGTAGGCCGTTCTACGTTGGTGATCTGCTCGACCGTGGCCTGCTTGAACCACGGAAACTGGTCGTAAGACAGCAGCAACTCCTCGTCGCCAAGGAGCACCCAGAAGCCGTGCCGCGAGATGTTGGTGACTTCAGCCGCCGAAGTGATGGTTCCATGCATCTTCGATTTCCTTGATGTGCGCTTGGACAACTGCTTGCGCGTCAGTGATCTGGCGGGGCGTCAGGCCGGTGGAGGTCGCGAGATGAACAACTGGCGTGAGCCAGAACTTGGCTTCGCCGTCCGGGTGCGCCACGTGGATGTGGATGCGTGGTTCTTCACGGGAGAAGAAGAACAAACGGAAGGGGCCATCACGGACGACAGTGGGTGCCATCCCAGGACTCTAGCGGATTCGCCGTGCGCCTCCAAGCGGCTTGGCGCGGTCAGAGGAGCGCCCGATGCGAGCACCCGGCGGGCATTGCAGCCTGAACACGTCGACAGAAGTCACTGAGAAATCAGCATTCGACGAGACTGCACCCGCCACTGGAAGTGCTGGCGCCGGCTTCACGTTTCAAAACGCGGTGACGTCGATTTCCATCCACGCAATGCCGGGCTGTTTCTCCACGACGATGCGACTGCCATTCAGCCGGTAGGTCAATTGGCAGTGGTGTTGCGGGTTGGACAAAACGTTGGGGTTCAAGACGACAAAGTTTTGCCCCACCGGATGGCGCACCGATGCCGTTACCAGCCCCGGATGCCCTTCGCGGTGAAGTCTTGCGCCGACCGACTGGGCGAAGCTGTAGTCGGTTTTGTGCATCAGGCCGGGATGCGTGGCCGTCAGGGGCCGCAAGTCCACCAGCGCCGCGTCGCAGGCCACTTCATACAGCTTGCGTTCACCGACAACTTTCTCTTCTTCAAACCCGGCGTCGGTCAAGAAGCCACTGAACCAGTGGTAGGCGGTTTCATGCACGGAGGTCTGCACCGTGTCCGAGCCGTACCAGACCCCAAATGAACCATCCGAAAATCGGCTGGCCTGCCAGTGCTTGAAGGGCCACCCGATCGCGTTGAACCATTCGGCATCTTCAAACGGCCGGTGAATGACGGGGGTTCGAGACTGATAGGGCGGCGGCTTTACTGCGTCTTCAACCTGTTGGGCAAGTTCCCACTCGTCGGGGCTGCCCGACAAGTCGTCAAACAGGTCTTGTGACACGCCGATGGAAACAATGTTGCGAATGACATGGTGGTGAACATCCGTCAGCGTCAGGTGAGCGAACAGCGGATCCATCAAACGCCAGGCGCCCGATCCAGATAGGCGCGCACCATCAACAAGCCGGCAAAACCCCATTCCTTCACGATGTCGACGGGCGTCAGGTTGTCAAATGCCTTGTTGCGCGTCGACATCCAGCGATACGCCAAGTCGCGATTTTGCGGAAACAGCAGGCGCAGATTCTTGTGGATACCCAGCAGATGGCCGACACGCTCAAACTGGTCACGGCTGGTGCCGATGGCCTCGCCCTTGCGGTAGCGCGTCAGTGCAGCGCGGTTGCTGGCGGCAATACCCAAAAGCGCGGCCTGATCTTCCGTCGGCAAATTCCAGTGGTCCAGCAAGGTCATCACCATTTTGGCGAGTGCACCCCGGTCTTCCGAGGCCACTACGCGGCCAGCACGCCCGGGTACAGCGGACATTTTTGCTCTCCTTTGTGACATCTCGCCTTGGTAGCTTGAATATAACACGTCGTGCTTATTCAAACTATTGTTGTTTCAAAAGAAACACACCTTGGCGATGGCAGTCTGTTTCGGTGAGCCAAGGGTTTGGGTCAACGCCTTGCCTGCGGTGATTTCCGCGCCCCAGGTTTTCAGGGGCGACTCTCTGCTGCTGGAGCCGTTACCGCCAGCACGCTGGCGAGGCAACTCGATCCAGTTCAACCACCACGCAGATCGATTAACCTTGCAACCCCGGACTTCCTCAATTCAGTTGGTACGGCGGTAGGGGGCAGGTCAAGAGAGGCGTCATTGCCCACGGCTCGAACGAGTGTTTTGAAATCGGACTCTCGGACGATCCTGATTCGATGCCCTTCGGCGACAAGCTGTTCAGCTTTGCGATGCTTTGAACTCTTCTCGTGACCTGCGAGCTTGGTGACATCCTGGTCACCGACTACCAAGATCGTCGTTTTCTTCGTCACGCCGGAGGCGACCTGACAGCCGACGCTCGCAGCAAGGTCTGCGGCTTCGCTCCTCGGCAGTTCTAGTGCACCCGTAAAGACGAGAACCTCGCCATACAAATCGCCTTCGGGGTTTCCATCTCGTTGTACGGCTGCACCAGAGTACGAACTTTCCGGATCGATTGGTTGGCTTACGCGATGGCACCAATGGTCAAGGTCTTGCTGCGACTCGCGCATGGCAGCAAGCAAAACAAAGCCAGCAGCCTTTGCGTCCTCCAGGGCATCGTGATGATGGAATTCGTAACCGATCCTGCTGCACACGTTGGCAAGACCGTAGCCCTTCCACGCGAGGTCCTTCCAGGTCCGGCGGACTACTCGCGCAGAGTCCAACCAAGTAGTGGCTATCGGGTTTAGGGAAATGCTGAATAAGTCCCCGATGCGGTCTGCCACTCATGATGCTCGCGCGTTATGGGTGAAGTGACTGACCGAACGGGATGCGAACGATGATGAGACAAATGACACTGGCGACGGCGAAGGGATTCGAGGTCCA
>JBGSNW010000068.1:0-7186 GCA_041739435.1 Burkholderiaceae bacterium | reverse complement strand
GGGGGCTGGCCGCCAGCGCGCGCGCAATCGCCAGTTGCTGCTGCTGCCCGCCGGACAGGTCGCCGCCGCGGCGGTTCAGCATCTGCCGCAGCACCGGAAACAGATCGTAGAGTTCAGCCGGTATGGGCGTCTTGCCGCTTTGGGATGCCAGCCCCATGCGGAGGTTTTCTTCCACGGTCAGCCGGGCAAAAATTTCGCGCCCCTGTGGCACAAAGCCAATGCCCGCACGGGCACGCTCGTAAGGCGTGGCGTTCTGGATGGGCCTGCCGTCCAACTCGATCGTGCCCGTCTTGATCGGCACCAGGCCCATCAGGCTCTTGAGCAGCGTGGTCTTGCCCACGCCGTTGCGCCCCAGCAGCACCGTGACTTTGCCCAGGTGCGCCTCGAGGCTCACGTCACGCAGGATGTGCGAGCCACCGTAGTACTGGTTGACGTTTTTAACGGTCAGCATATTCAACCCCGTTCGCACTGAGCCCGTCGAAGTGCTCGCGTGGCCTTCGACCCTTCCACAAGCTCAGGACAGGCCAAGCTCAGGCCGAACGGATTCTTAGCGGCCAAGGTACACCTCAATGACTCTTTCATCCGATTGCACTTCATCAAGCGTCCCCTGGGCCAGCAACGCGCCGTCGCACAGCACGGTGACGATTTCGCTGATGCTGCGGATGAAGCTCATGTCGTGCTCCACCACCATCAGCGAATGCTTGCCCTTGAGCGTGAGGAACAGCTCTGCGGTGCGGGCGGTTTCCTCGTCGGTCATGCCGGCCACGGGTTCGTCGAGCAGCAGCAGCTTCGGGTCCTGCATGAGCAGCATGCCGATCTCCAGCCACTGCTTCTGGCCGTGGCTCAGATTGCCAGCCAGCCGCCGCACGCCGTCGACCAGGTGAATGGTGTGCAGGATCTCGGCCAGCCGGTCGCTTTGCGTCGAATCCAGCCGGAACACCATGGACGCCTTCACGCCCTTGTTGGTCTTCAGGGCCAGCTCCAGGTTCTCGAACACCGTGAGTTGCTCGAACACCGTGGGCTTCTGGAACTTGCGTCCGATGCCCAACTGGGCAATCTCGGCCTCCTTGTGGCGCAGCAGGTCGATGGTGCTGCCAAAGTACACGGTGCCGCTGTCGGGCCGGGTCTTGCCGGTGATGATGTCCATCATCGTGGTCTTGCCCGCCCCGTTCGGGCCGATGATGCAACGCAACTCGCCGGGCGCGATGTCCAGACTCAGCTTGTTGATGGCCTTGAAGCCGTCGAAGCTGACGCTCACATCCTCCAGGTACAGGATGCGGCCATGGGTGACGTCCACCTCACCCGGCGTGGCGATGCGCGAGAATCCGGCGGCACGCCCCCCCGACTCGGTGCGGCCTTCGACCGACTTCTTCGCATGCGCCTCGACCCGGCGGGCGCCTTGCTCCAGCAGATCCGGGGTCACGGGGAGCCCCTCCGGGTCAATTTCTTCACCAGCCCGACCACCCCGTGGGGCAGGAACAAGGTGACAGCAATAAAGAGCGCGCCCAAAAAGTACAGCCAGAACTCCGGCGCGGCGACCGTCAGCCAGCTCTTGGCCCCGTTCACGAGGAAGGCACCGATGATGGGGCCGATCAGCGTGGCGCGGCCGCCCACGGCAACCCAGATGGCGATCTCGATCGAGTTGGCCGGGCTCATCTCGCTGGGGTTGATGATGCCGACCTGCGGCACATACAGCGCACCGGCCACGCCGCACATCACCGCCGAGATGACCCAGATGGTGAGCTTGTAGCCCAGCGGGTTGTAGCCCGAGAACATGACGCGTGATTCGGCGTCACGGATCGCCAGCAGCACCCGGCCGAACTTGGACGTGACCAGCCAGCGTCCGAACAGGTAGAACCCCAGCAAGGTCGCGCCCGTGATCACGAACAGCGTCATGCGCATGGAGGGCGTGGCGATCGCGATGCCGAGAATGCGCTTGAAATCGGTGAACCCGTTGTTGCCGCCAAAGCCGGTCTCGTTACGAAAGAACAGCAGCATGACCGCAAACGTCATGGCCTGCGTGATGATGGAGAAATAGACGCCCTTGATGCGCGAGCGAAAGGCAAAGTAGCCGAACACCAAGGCGACCAGCCCCGGCACCACCACGATCAGGACCAGCGTGGCGATGAAATTGTCCGAGAACGTCCAGTGCCAGGGCAGTGACTTCCAGTCGAGAAACACCATGAAATCGGGCAGCTCGCTCTTGTAATTGCCGTCACGCCCAATCTGCCGCATGAGGTACATGCCCATGGCATAGCCGCCCAGGGCAAAGAACATGCCGTGCCCGAGCGACAGGATGCCGGTGTAGCCCCAGATCAGGTCCATCGCCAGCGCCACGATCGCGTAGCACATCATCTTGCCCAGCAGGCCCACCGCGTAGTCGCTCAAATGGAATGCGCTGCTTTCGGGGACGACGAGATTGAGCAGCGGCGCCACGGCGCAAACGACAACCAGCGCGACGATGAACGCCATCCAGCCGGTGCCGCTCATGACCACGGGTTGGGGTGGGAGAACCAGGGGCGCGTTCATGCTTCCGCCGATCGACCCTTCATCGCGAAGATGCCCTGGGGCCGCTTCTGGATGAAGACAATGATGATCACCAGCACGGCAATCTTCGCCAGCACGGCGCCCGTCCAGCCCTCCAGCAGCTTGTTGAGCACGCCAAGGCCCAGCGCGGCATAGACGGTGCCGGCGAGTTGGCCCACCCCGCCCAGCACCACGACCATGAACGCATCGACGATATAGCCCTGCCCCAGATCCGGCCCAACGTTGCCCACCTGGCTGAGCGCGCACCCAGCCAGGCCCGCAATGCCCGAACCCAGCGCGAACGCATAGGTGTCGATGCGCGCGGTGTTCACGCCCATGCACGACGCGATCGGCCGGTTTTGCGTCACACCGCGCACAAACAGCCCCAGGCGTGTCTTGCCGATCAACCACGCCATGGCCAGCAGCACGGCCGCCGCAAAGGCGATGATGACGATGCGGTTCCACGGCAGCTGCACGTTGCCGAAGAATTGCACGCCGCCACTCATCCAGCTCGGGTTTTCAACGCCCACGTTCTGCGCGCCAAAAATGCTGCGCACCAGTTGCTGCAACATCAGGCTGATCCCCCAAGTGGCGAGCAGCGTCTCGAGCGGACGACCGTACAGGAAGCGGATCACGCTGCGCTCCAGCGCCGCGCCCATCAGGGCCGAAGCCAGAAAAGCGACCGGCACCGCCGCCAGCAGGTACCCGTCGAACAGGCTCGGCAGGAATTTCTGGAACAGGCCCTGCACCACGTAAGTGGCGTAGGCGCCAATCATCATGAGCTCCCCGTGCGCCATGTTGATCACGCCCATCAGGCCGTAGGTGATCGCCAGGCCCAACGCGACCAACAGCAGGATGGACCCCAGGCTGATGCCGGAGAACAGCGCATTGATTTTGTCGCCCCAGGCCAGAGAAGCTTCGACTTTTTTCAGCGATGCGGCCAGGGCGGCCCTGACCCCGGCGTCGTCCTCAGTCTTCAGCCGCTCAAGCATCACCGTTTTGGCACTGGGCGCCTTGCTGCTGCCCAGCAACGTTGCCGCGTCCAGGCGCTTGGCCTTGTCCGGGCTGTGGATCAGGATCGACGCGCGCACCAGCTCAAGGTCCGACCGGAGCACGGGCAGCGTTTCGGCTGCAATGGCCTTGTCGATCAGCGGCAGTCTGGCTTCGTCGGACTCGCCCTGCAGTGTCCTGACGGCAGCGCGGCGCACCTTGTCGTCTTTGGAGAACAGCTTGATGGCCGCCAGCGCGGTGTCGAGCTCACCGCGCAGGCGGTTGTTGTTGATGACGTCCTCGGCGTCGTCCGGCACAGCGACCCCGGCGCCAGTGACCGGGTCGGTGCCCTGCCCGCCGCGCACCACGAACACCTTGTCACCCGCCACCTTCACCGCATCGTCCGACAGCGCCTGGATGAACGCCGCCGTCTTGTCGTCGGCCACAACCACCGCCTTGTTCAGCGCCTCGATGCGCTGGTCCGTCTCCCCCGTCGCCATGGCCAGCGCCTCGGCCGCCGTGAGTGCGTACGCACCCGGGGCGATCAGGAAAGCAAGAAGAAGAATGAAACTGCGAAACAACATGAAGAACCTGTAGGGTGAGCAGACCCGCTACTCACCATGCAAGCACCGTGCCGTGGACGGCGCCAGAGCCCCGTCCGGCGCGATGCACCCAACGTCGCGAAATCCCTTGACGGGGGGCGCACCGCACCCGCGAGCGGTGCGAAAAATGGAAGAAGCGTCGCGAGCGGCCCGAGGTGGGGTTTGAAGCGCGGAGCCGTACTTCGGTACGGCGAGCACTGCAAAGCCCCAGATCGGATCGCGCAGCAGCTTCTTACTTTTTCGCAGGTTCGTCGGGCTTCTTGTCATTGCCCTCGATGTACGGGCTCCAGGGCTTGGCCTTGACCGGGCCGGGCGTCTTCCAGACCACGTTGAACTGGCCGTCGGCCTTGACCTCGCCAATGAACACGCTCTTGTGCAGGTGGTGGTTCTTTTCGTCCATCTTGCTGACAATGCCCGAGGGCGCCTTGAAGGTCTGGCCCGCCATGGCGGCGATGACCTTGTCGGTGTCGGTGGACTTGGCTTTCTCGACGGCCTGCTTCCACATGTGGATGCCGATGTAGGTGGCTTCCATCGGGTCGTTGGTCAGGGGCTTGTCGGCGCCTGGCAGTTTCTTGGCCTTGGCATAGGTCGACCATTTTTTGATGAAGGCATCGTTGGTCGGGTTCTTGATCGACTGGAAGTAGTTCCACGCCGCCAGGTGACCCACCAGCGGCTTGGTGTCCACGCCACGCAGTTCTTCCTCGCCCACGCTGAACGCGACCACCGGCACGTCCTTGGCCTTCAGGCCGGCATTGCCCAGCTCCTTGTAGAACGGCACGTTGGAGTCCCCGTTGATGGTGGACACCACGGCCGTCTTGCCACCGGCCGAGAACTTCTTGATGTCGGCCACGATGGTCTGGTAGTCGGCATGGCCGAACGGGGTGTACTTTTCGTCGATGTCCGATTCTTTCACGCCCTTGCTCTTGAGGTAGGCGCGCAGGATCTTGTTGGTGGTGCGCGGGTACACGTAGTCGGTGCCCAGCAGCACCCAGCGCTTGGCCGCGCCGCCGTCCTTGCTCATCAGGTAGTCCACCGCGGGAATGGCCTGCTGGTTGGGCGCCGCGCCGGTGTAGAACACATTCTTGGACAACTCTTCGCCCTCGTACTGCACCGGGTAGAACAGCAGGCCATTGAGTTCTTCAAACACCGGCAACACCGACTTGCGCGACACGCTGGTCCAGCAGCCGAACACTGCCGCAACCTTGTCCTGTGTGAGCAGTTGCCTGGCCTTTTCGGCGAACAGCGGCCAGTTGGACGCCGGGTCCACCACCACGGGCTCGAGCTTCTTGCCCAGGACGCCACCGGCGGCATTGATCTCGTCGATTGCCATCAGCACCGTGTCCTTCAATACGGTCTCCGAAATGGCCATGGTGCCCGACAGGCTGTGGAGCACGCCCACCTTGATGGTGTCCGCGGCCTGTGCGGACAGACCGGAAAAACCGGCCAGCGCGATAGCGGCGGTCAGTGCCTTGAGTGTGAATCGACGTTGCATGGACTTCTCTCCAGGGGGTTGAGGTTGAAACCCGCCGCAACCTTGCCCCGAAGGGTTTTGTGCAGCGTTGGAGGGATGCTATGCAGTGATGCCATCGGGCGAAATACGCCAGGTGGCGTATGCAGGCCCGCCAGGCGCGGAGCGCGCCTGCCGCTCTGGTGGCCTCACGGGGTGGCGCCGGGCACCTTCTCCGGGAGGCGGTGCAGGTCGTTCAGCAGCCACTGCAGCGGATCGGGCGGGGCCTGGTCGGCCGTGTAGGGTGCATCGTCACGGCCAACTTGGTCCAGCACCCGCAAGACAGTCGCGTCGTCCAGCGGGGGCACACGGCCGATGTCCAGCCGGATCAGCGACGGCCACACGACGATGGCCACCATCACCAGCAACTGGACCCCCACAAACGGCAACGCGCCCCCATAGATGTCGGCGGTGGTGACGGGTGGCAGGGTCTTTCCGCTGGCCGCATCGTGGTGCGGCTCGCGTGGCGCCACATTGCGCAGGAAGAACAGCGCATAACCAAACGGCGGCGTCAGAAACGAGGCCTGGAGGTTGATCGCAATGAGCACACCGAACCACACCAGATCGATGCCCAACGCCGTGGCCACGGGGCTCAGCAAGGGAAGCAGGACAAACGCGATCTCGAAAAAGTCGAGAAACAGACCGAGCAGGAAGGTCAGGGTCGTGACCACCAGCAGGAAGCCGGTGACACCGCCCGGCACGTGCGCGAACAGCTGTGCAACCCACACGCCACCGTCCACCGCATTGAAGGTGTGACTGAAGATCGTGGAACCAATCAGGATGAACAGCACGAAGCAGCTGAGCTTGGCCGTCTGCAGCAGCGCGTCGAAAAATCCCTGCAGCGTGAGGCGCCGGCGCAGCATCGCGAACAGCCATGCCCCCAGGGCGCCCAGCGCACCGCCTTCGGTCGGGGTGGCCACCCCCAGGTAAATCGTTCCGAGCACCAGGAAGATCAGGACCAGCGGCGGGATCAGCACAAACGCCACGCGCTGCGTCATGCGGGACAACCACCCCAGGCGCAACCCGCGGTCCACGCAGGCCAGCACAAAACCGATCGCAATGGCCACACCCAGCCCGACGATCACCCATTCATCGGGCGGCGGCGGGGCGATGTCGCGGCCCATGCGACGCAGCAGCCCAGGATACTGTTGCATGAAGACCCCACCGCCGACGGCGCTAACCAGCGCCAGCCATGCCAGCGACCGGTACTCCCGGGATGGCCCGCCCGCTGAAGCGCCGGAAACCGGGCCCGGGGCCGCTGGCATCCACTGCGGCCTGACCACGCTGATGCACAGCACCAGCACCAGGTAGCTGCCAATGATGATGGCCGCCGGCAGCAAGGCCGCCGAATACATCTCGCCCACGCCCCGGCCCAGTTGATCGGCCACCACAATCAGTGCCAGCGAGGGCGGCACGATCTGCGTGAGGCTGCCGGATGCGGCAATCACCCCCGCGGCGATGCGCGGGTGGTAGCCGTGGCGCAGCATCGCCGGCAGCGAGATCAGGCCCATCGAGATGACCGCCGCCGCGACCACACCGGTGGTGGCCGCCAGCAGCGCCC
>JBGSNW010000115.1:0-15585 GCA_041739435.1 Burkholderiaceae bacterium | reverse complement strand
CTACGGTGGCGGTGGCCGCAGTGGCGGCGGCGGCGGTGGCCGCGGCGGTTACTGAGATCCGCTTTTCCAGCGCCTGGCTTGACGCTTAGGCGTCGGCAATGCACCAAAACGGGGCCTTCGGGTCCCGTTTTTGTTTTCAGCACAAGGTCTGCTCAGTCGCCCGATGTGGCCGCCGGTTGTTCCGCCAGTCAAGCTTTGCCGGGTTTGCCGGATTTGCCGCATAATTTAATGGCACAGGCCAGACCCATGGCCTGTGCGGCCCAGTTTGCGGTGTACAGGTCACTTTCGCTTCCGTTCCGGTTTTGCGGTGTGTTGAATGCGTTTTCGGGACTCCATCGCTGTGTTCACGTGTTTACAGGAGTCCCTTCATGGGAAATAAACTTTACGTCGGCAATCTGCCGTATTCCGTCCGCGACAACGATCTTGAGCAGGCTTTCGGCCAGTTCGGTGCGGTCACCAGCGCCAAGGTCATGATGGAGCGCGACACGGGTCGCTCCAAGGGTTTTGGTTTTGTGCAAATGGCCAGCGATGCCGAAGCACAAGCCGCCATCGAAGGCATGAACGGCCAGTCGTTGGGCGGCCGTAGCGTCGTCGTCAACGAGGCCCGTCCAATGGAAGCACGCCCCCCGCGCAGCGGCGGTTTTGGCGGGAGCCGCAGCGGGGGCGGTGGATACGGCGGTGGCGGTGGCGGTGGTGGACGAAGCGGTGGTGGTGGCGACGGTGGTTTCCGAAGCCCTTACGGTGTCGGCCCCCGTGGCGGGCGCGGTGGCAGTGGCAGTGGCAGTGGCGGCGGTTACGGTGGTGGTGGCAACACCGGTGGCGGTGGCTACGGCGGCTACTGATGGCGTTCGGCGTTCCTGGCCGACCTTCGAAAAAGGCTCCCGCAGGAGCCTTTTTTCATGGTTTATGCGTGATACGCGTTTGCGTTCATTCAACAAGAACCGTTCGGGCTGAGCTGGGCCTGTCCTGAGCTTGTCGAAGGGTCGAAGCCCCTGCAGCCCTTCGACAAGCTCAGGGCGAACGGGTTATATTTTTGAATGCAAAGTCGTACTATATTTCGACATATCCCTCGTCGAATGGTCATAGTTTGCTATAACTAATGTAGTGTTCAGAATTTCTCCGCACGCAGCACCTGCACATCGGTGAAGTACAGCGACACCGCGTGGTGCGCCGCATAGGTGTCCAGCACCGTCTGGGCAATCGCGTCCGCCACGACCTCTTCACACACCACTTTCATCTCGATCGTGCGATCGGCTTCCCAGTGGCCTTCGCGGGTACCGGTCGCGCCGCCGCCGCGAACGTCCCACACGGTATAGCCGAGCGCTCCCAGGCGTCGGACGTCGGCCACCAGCCGTTTTTCGAGTGCGGCTTCGGCAAATATCACCAGCAGTTTCTTGGGATGTTTGGTCATGGCCAGCTCCTAGGTCAGGGCCTGCGCGAGTTTGAGGTACAGCGGAATGCCCAGCACCACGTTGAACGGGAAGGTGATGCCCAGCGCCGCCGTGATCGACAAGGCTGCATTGGCTTCAGGCACGGCGATGCGCATCGCCGTGGGGGCTGCAATATAGCTGGCACTGGCCGCCAGCGTGGCCATCAGTGCGACGCCGCCGGTGCTCAGGCCCAGCAGCAACCCGGCCCCGGCACCCAACACCGACAGCGCCAGTGGCGCGAGGACCGCAAACGCCACCAGCCGCAACCCGTATCGCCGCAGTTCGCCCAGCCGCGACCCGGCGACCAGCCCGAGTTCCAGCAAAAACAGCGCAAGCACACCCTTGAATGGATCGACAAACACCGCCTTGATCGGCGCGGTGCCGACGTCGCCCATGACCGCCCCGATGGTCAGCCCGCCGACCAGCAGCAGCACGGATTTGCCCAGAAACACGTCGTGCACGAGCTCGCCCCACTTCGTGGCCGTGCCCCCGGGCTCGCTGCGCCGCCCCATCCGCGCGAGCAGGATGCCCGCCAGCAGGCCCGGCGCCTCCAGCAGCGCCACCCACAGTGCAGCATGCGGTTCGGCAGCCACCGACTGTTTTTGCAGATACGCGCTGGCCACGGCGAAGGTGACCACACTCACCGAGCCGTAGTGCGCGGCCAGCGCCGCGCTGTCCGACTGGCCCAGCCCCATGCGCCGCAACACCGGCATCAGCAAAAACGGGATGGCAAAACCCAGCGCCAGACACATGCCGATCTGCGGCAGCAGTGTCGCCAGTGGCTGTCGGCTCATCTCGATGCCCCCCTTCAGGCCGATGGCCAGCAGCAGATAGATCGAGAGCATTTCATACAACGCTTCGGGCAAACGCAGGTCGCTCTTGACCAGGCGCGCAAAAAGGCCGAGAAGGAAGAACAGGACTACCACGTCAAGCATGCGCGCATTATTCCAGCACGCCAATGCCCCCCGGCACGTACGGGGTCAGGCAGGAGGTTTGCGGTGCTTTCGGGGCCGCCCCGCCAGCGCGCGGTCGAACACGGCATTGGGCAGCACCCGCAACAGCTTGGCCACGACGCCCATCTGCCACGGAATGACGCGGTAGCTGGCGCCCGACGCGATGGCGGCAAAGGCCCGGTCGGCAAAATCACCGGGCTGCATGAGAAAGGGCATCGCATACCGGTTTTCGCGCGTCAGCGGGGTGTCGATGTAACCCGGGCAGATCGTCACCACCTTGACGCCGCTGGCCCGCAGCTCACCGCGCAGGCTTTCGCAATAGCTGATGACAGCGGCCTTGCTGGCGCAGTAGGCGCCGTGGCCGGGCAGTCCGCGGATGCCGGCCACGCTGCCAATGCCCACCAGCGTTCCGGTGCCACGCCGCATCAAGGCCTGTACAAACGGGTGGAAGGTGGCGGCCATCCCGACGTTGTTGGTGGCAAAGGTTCGCGCAATGGCGTCGATATCTTCGCGCTCGGTTGTGTCGACGCCCACGCTGATGCCGGCATTGGCCACCACCACATCGGGCACGCCCTGCATGGCCAGGCAGGTACGCCCGGCCGCCACGATGTTGTCCGTTACAGAGACGTCTGCGCTGTAGCTTTTATAGCGACCGGAGTCAATTTTGTGTTTCACGGCCCAGGCTTCAATCTCAGCGGTGCGCCGCGCCACCAGGGCAAGCCGGTAGCCCGCCTGATGAAAGCGCAAGGCCAGGGCTTGCCCGATTCCGCTGGACGCGCCCGTGATGAATGCCAGTTTTGTCATGCTCGTCCCTTCATGCCTTGCCCATTCGCCAGGCGCGGCGCTACGGCGCCGGGCGTGCCGCGATGTTGCCACGCACCCGGGTGTGCAGCTCCAGAATCCGCTCCACGTGGTCATATTCCATGGCGTCGGCCGCAAACCGGTCGGGGCCACGCGTCAGCACCACCGGTTTGTGAGTCCGCACGCGTTCGGTGTTGACGAACAGGTGCAGGAATTCGCTGCGAAACTCCAGTCGCGGTACCGCACGTCCCTGTGCGTCGGTGGCGGGCTCGCGCACAACGACCGCATTGCCCAGCAGCTGGATTTCAGAACCGTCGCCGTTGCTCAGGGCCCGCTCCGCGCTCGCCACGGTCACCAGGGCCGTGGGTCCGATGAGTCGAATGCGCGCCGCATCGATTTCCAGCGTGTCGGTGTCCGGATAGTGCCGCGCCTCGGTGCCCGACACTTCACTTTTGAGCGTGCCCACGGGGTCGAACGACTTCACCTGAAAACGTCGCATGTAATAGTCTGGTTCGTGAACAGGCGCGCGCACCGGCGCCGATTCCTGCGCCAGTGGTGTGTTGCGCACCAGCCAATAGGTGCCCAGGGCCAGCAAACCCATGAGAATCAGCGGGATGTACAGTGCCACCCGGTCCCAGGTCTTGCGTGCCCACTGGATCACGAGCGTCATGCGGCGTCGCGTGTGACCGCCGAGGCCAGCAGCGGGGCATAGCGGCCGCTGGCCACCAGGAGCAGGTCACAGAATTCGCGCGCGGCACCGTGCCCCCCGGACACGCCGGTAATGTAGTGCGACACGGCGCGAACCTCGATGTGCGCACCCGGTGGGGCCACAGCCAGCGCACTGGACTGCATCACGGGCAGATCGGGCCAGTCGTCGCCGATGGCAGCGGCCTGATGCCAGCCCAGGCCCAGTGTTCGCAGCGTCGCCTCGGCCGCGGGATGTTTGTCTTCGGTCCCGTAGTGCACGTGAACAATGCCCAGGGCTTCCAGGCGTCGGCGCAACGGTTGGGCGTCGCGCCCGGTGATCACCACCGGTTCGATGCCGCCACGCTGCAGAAGCTTCAGACCGTGGCCATCCAGGGTATGAAAGCGCTTGAGCGTTTCGCCGGAATCGGAAAAATACAGCCCGCCGTCCGTGAGCACCCCGTCCACGTCAAAAAACGCCACGCGCACGCCCTGCGCGCGCAAAAGAAGTTCGGCGGGGAAATTCAGGGTCGGTGTCATGTCAGATGACCTTGGCACGCATCAGATCGTTGGTGTTGAGGGCGCCGCACAGCTGCCCTTCAGCGTCCACCACCAGCACACTGGTGATGCGGTTGCATTCCATGAGCTCGGCGGCCTCCACGGCCAGGGCGTCGGACCGGATGGTGCGGGGGTTCGGGTGCATCACATCGCGCGCGCGCGCGTCGCGCAGATCCACGCCTTTTTCGATCAGGCGGCGCAGATCACCATCGGTAAAGATGCCGATGACGCGCCCCTGGGTGTCCACAATCGCCGAGGCCCCCAGCCCTTTGGCGCTCATTTCGCGCATCAGCGTGCTGAAACTGCAATCCGGGTCCACGCGTGGCACGGCTGCGCCTGCCCGCATCACGTCACTGACGTGGGTGAGCAGTTTGCGCCCGAGTGCGCCGCCCGGGTGCGAACGCGCGAAGTCATCGGCCTTGAAGCCACGCGCATCCAGCAATGCCACCGCCAATGCGTCGCCAAGGGCCAGCTGGGCCGTGGTGCTGGCGGTCGGCGCGAGGTTCAGGGGACAGGCCTCGCGCGCCACGCTGCTGTCCAGCATGACTTGCGCATGCCGCGCCAGCGTCGAGCTGGCGCCGCCCGTGATGGCAATCAGTGGCACGCCCAGACGTTTGAGTACCGGCAGGATTGCCGTCAGTTCGTCGCTTTCCCCGCTGTTGGAGATGGCCAGCACCAGATCGACCACCTTGATCATGCCCAGATCGCCGTGACTGGCTTCAGCCGGGTGCACGAACATGGCCGGCGTTCCGGTGGACGAAAGCGTGGCTGTGATCTTGCGTCCAATGTGGCCACTTTTGCCCATCCCCATCACCACCACCCGGCCGCGGACGTCCAGCATCATGCGGACCGCGCGTGCAAAGGTATCGTCCAGTCTCGATTGCAGTCCCAGAATGGCTGCAGCTTCGATGTCGAAAGTCTCGCGCGCGAGCCGGATTGCCTTGGCAGCATCAAAAGTCATCGAGTCATTTTATCGGTCGGCAAGCCACTTGCTAGTATCGTGGAATGTCGTCACTGGAACTCACGCTGGTTTACCTCCTCGCCGCGGTGTTGGGCGTGGTGGCATGCCGGTCGCTTCGCCTGCCGCCGATGCTGGGTTATCTGACCGTCGGGGTGGTGATCGGGCCCAACGCACTGGCGTTGGCCCAGAATTCCGAAGGTGTGCGTCATCTGGGTGAATTCGGCGTTGTTTTCCTGATGTTCGTGATTGGACTGGAGTTCAACCTGTCCAAATTGCGTGCCATGCGAAACCATGTGTTCGGACTGGGTCTGTTCCAGGTGGTGATCACCATGTTGATCGCCACCAGCGCGTTGCTCGTGATGGCGCGTTGGGCGCCCACTTATTGGGGATTTGGCTGGCAGACCTCGCTGGCGCTGGCTGGCGTGCTCTCGATGAGCAGCACGGCCATCGTGATCAAGCTCATGTCGGAACGGCTTGAAATGGAGTCGGAACACGGCAAGCGCGTCGTCGGCGTGCTGCTGTTCCAGGATCTGGCCGTGGTTCCCTTGCTGGTGCTGATCCCGGCTCTGGGCGCTCGACCCGAAGCCCTGTTCACCGCGCTGGCGCTGGCAGCGCTCAAGGCGGTGGCGTTGATTGCCGTGCTGCTGGCGGGTGGCCAACCGGTGATGCGCTGGTGGCTCACGATCGTGGCGCGGCGCAAGAGTGAAGAACTGTTCGTTCTCAATCTTTTGCTGATCACGCTGGGCCTGGCATGGCTGACCGAGCTCGCCGGTCTGAGTCTTGCGCTGGGGGCCTTCATTGCCGGCATGCTGATCTCGGAGACCGAATACAAGCACCAGGTGGAAACCGACATTCGGCCTTTCCACGACGTTTTGCTGGGTCTGTTTTTCATCACCATCGGCATGATGCTCGACTGGCGTCTGGTGCTGGCGCGCTGGGAGCTGGTGCTGGTGCTGGTGACGCTGCCGGTGGCATTCAAGTTGGCTGTGGTGACCGGGTTGGCTCGCGGTTTTGGCGCCACGGCAGGTGTGTCGCTGCGTACCGGTTTGTACCTTGCGCAGGCGGGCGAGTTCGGCTTTGTGTTGCTGGCGCTGGCGCAGCAAAATGCCCTGGTGCCTCCTGAGCTGTTGAACCCAATCCTGGCGGCGATGGTGTTGTCCATGCTCGCCACACCGTTCATCATCTTGTATAGCAACCGTCTCGTGATGAAGCTCGTCACCAGTGAATGGCTGCAACAGTCGCTGCAGATGACCACAATTGCACGCAAGTCGATCAACGCCAACAAGCATGTGATCATCTGTGGGTACGGTCGGTGCGGCCAGAATCTGGCGCGCATGCTCGATGGCGAAGGCATTCCATACATGGCGCTGGATCTGGACCCGGATCGGGTCCGCCAGGCCGCGGCGGCCGGAGATTCGGTGGTATTTGGCGACGCCGCCCGGCTGCAGGCCCTGATTGCCGCCGGTCTGGCGCGCGCCAGCGCCGTGGTGGTGACTTACATCGACGTGGCCAGTGCCATGAAGGTGCTGTCCTACGCCCGCGCGCACGCCGCCCACGTGCCGGTGATTGTCCGCACCCGGGACGACCACGATCTCGAAAAACTCCAGCACGCTGGCGCCACCGAGGTGGTTCCCGAAGCCATTGAAGCCAGTCTGATGCTGGCCAGTCACGCACTCGCGCTGGTGGGGGTGCCCATGCGGCGGGTGATCCGGCTGGTGCAGGACCAGCGGGACGCCCGGTACAGCTTGCTTCGCGGGTACTTTCGTGGTGCCGACGACGCAACAGCTGACGAGCTGGAACACGAACGGTTGTTGTCCTTCGCGCTGCCACTGGGCGCCCGTTCGGTTGGTCGACCGTTGGGGCATCTGGCGCTGCATGCAATGGGCGTGCGAGTGGTCAGCCTGCGTCGTCACGACGGCAAAACCGTGGCACCCGATGACGCCGTCGAGCTTCACGGCGGCGACACGCTGGTGCTGTCTGGCAAGCCTGCGGGTCTCGAAGCCGCCCAGGACAAACTGCTGCGCGGCTGAACCGCTGGCCTGTCCGGCGAGCGCTGCCACCGCCACTCGGCGCGAAGCTCATAATCGCACCCAGTGCCTTCCTGCGGTATCCCCATGCCAGACTTCAGCGTTTCTGACTACCTGCGTGAACACATCCGTACCGTGCCCGACTGGCCTGCGCCAGGCGTGCAGTTTCGCGACATCACACCATTGCTGCAAGACCCACGCGTGTTCCGCGTGCTGATTGATGCGTTTGTTCATCGCTACATGGACCCGCTGCTGCGCCCCGATGTGGTCGCCGGCCTGGACGCCCGTGGCTTCATTCTCGGTGCAGTGGTGGCATATGAGCTGAATCTGGGATTTGTACCGATCCGCAAGAAGGGCAAGCTGCCCTTCACCACGGTGGCCGAAACTTATGAGCTCGAATATGGCAGCGCAACCGTGGAGCTGCACACCGACGCAGTCCGGCAGGGGGATCGAGTGCTCCTGATCGATGACCTGATCGCCACCGGCGGCACCATGATGGCGGGTCGCCGCCTGCTTGAAAAACTTGGCGCCACCGTGACGGAGGGCGCGGCCATCGTGGACCTGCCAGAACTCGGCGGGTCGACGCGTCTGCGCGCCTCGGGGCTGCCGCTGTTCACGTTGGTGAACTTCAGCGGTCAGTGATCCGGTTTGGCCTAGCCGTGCTGGAACACCGTTCGCGGTACGCCCGAGAATGGTCAGTCGAGATCGCCGTATTGAGTGGCGCTGAGCCCGGGAACGGGCTGCGACGGGACCACCTGCTGGGTGTCTTCATAGCCGCTTGAAGAATGCGCGCGGGGGGTGGGTGGTGGCATTTTGGGTTCGACCGCCTGTGGCGCAATGCGGGTGGCCGCCCGGCGTCGTGTCGGGACGTGTTGCACCGGCCCACCTACCCGCCAATAAACGGCGGCAACATGAATGTCGTGCCGCGCCTGCGCCATGCGCTCCATCAACCCCTCAATCCAGCTCATCTGGTCAACCCCGCCCACCAGCGGTTGGGTCAGGTCGACCATGATCACATAGCGGTGTCCGGCCGGGTCGGTGGACAGCACCTTGAATTTGTAGGTGGCTGACAGAACGCCCGCGCTCACCATGGATTCGCGGACGGTGCTGTACAGGGCTTCGCGGCGCCGCGAACGCTTCGTTTTCTCGCTCACGGGGCTGGGCGCGATGTCGGGGGCCGAGTGCGCGCCAAGGGGGCTGTCTCCTGGCAAATCACCAGAAAGATCGTTGGCGGGGTGCGCCTTGCCAAAAAGCCACGATACGAAAGACATGCAGCGTCTCCATGAAATTGAGCCCGTCGAAAGCCGCGAACTCATATTCAGCTTGGACGTGCGCGCAGTTTAGAGGTTCCGCCGTGCGTTGCGGCCGACCGCGGCGCCAGGCTGGTTACGGCGTCGAAAATTCTGTTGCGCAGGCTGTTACATCTGCGCTTGTGCCCGGTTCATGTCACTGCGATCTGCTTGAGTTTGCTCGACATGCGCTTGGCCAGCACGGATCCAAGGCCAACGGCCAGTTCCAGCGCCACCGCGGGCTGGCGGTTGGCCATTTCACGAAAACGCAGGGGCGTCATGCACCAGAGCTTGCAGGCGCCGGTGCCGACCACGCTGGCGTTGCGCGGCAATCTGGAGAAAAAAGCGCCCTCACCCACAACCGAGCCGGGGCCAACGATCGCGAGCTTCAGTTGCCCGGTTTCGTCTTCAACGTGGACGCTCAGGGAGCCGCTTTCGATGAGGTAGAGGGTCCGGTCGTTGGAGCCCTGTTCGATCAGCATCTGGCCGCTGGCCAGCGAAAACGGCTGCAGGTAAGACCCCAGAATCTCCCACTGTGCCGGCGTCATTGCACAGTTGATGCTGTCGTATGCCGTGCTGTGCGTGATGGCCCGGATCAATTCGTTGACATCGAACCGGACGGAACTGGACGGCGACATATTCATGATGAACCTAACGTGGATCGGGACGGGGGCACAGCAACCGGGGAGCGCGCGTGAGCCTGCATTTTATGCAAAGCACCCAAACTTTAGTAAACAATTATTTGCCGATACAGAATTTTGAAAAAATCACGCCCAACAGGTCATCGGGGGTGAATTCGCCGGTGATGGTGTTGAGCGCCATTTGCGCCAGTCGCAGTTCTTCGGCCAACAGGTCCAGTGGTGCCTGGGACATGCTCAAGAACGTCGCTGCCTGCGCCAGTCGCGCCTGGACCTGCGTCAATGCCTGCACATGGCGCTCGCGAGCGATGAACACGCCTTCAGGCGCAGCCTGCCATCCGGCCACCGCCAGCAGTTGTTGTCGCAGCGTCTGTAGCCCGCAACCGGTCTTGGCCGACAGGGACACCCCCGACGTCGCTACCCGCGCCGCCACGTCCGCCTTGTTCCAGACATCGATCACAGGTACGGATTTAGATAGTTTTTGGGCTATAGCCCTCGCAATATGGTCATCTTGCGCTATATATTCAGGATCTTCACGGCGTGTCAGATCGTGCAGGAACAGCACCACGTCGGCGGCCTCGATCTCGGTCCACGCGCGCGCCACGCCGATGCGCTCGACCTCGTCCATGCCGTCGCGCAACCCGGCGGTGTCCACCACGTGCAGTGGCACACCTTCGATCTGGACCGTCTGCGTGATCTTGTCACGGGTGGTTCCGGCAATGGGCGTGACGATGGCGAGTTCGGCGCCAGCCAGCGCGTTGAGCAACGAGCTTTTGCCCGCGTTGGGCTGACCGGCGATCACGACCGTGATGCCCTCCCGCAACAAGGCGCCTTGTCGCGCGCGGCCCAGCGCCGTGTCGAGTTGTGTTTGCAGGCGTGCCAGCTGCCCGTTGGCGTTGGCTTTTTGCAGGAAGTCGATGTCTTCCTCAGGGAAGTCGAGCGTGGCCTCCACCAGCATGCGCAAGTGGATCATCGCATCGCGCAGGGTGTGGATTTCCCTGGAGAACTCGCCCGCCAGTGAACGCGTGGCGCTGCGTGCGGCGGCTTCGGTGCTGGCATCGATCAGATCGGCAATGGCCTCGGCCTGCGCCAGATCGATCTTGTCATTCAGGAACGCTCGCTCGGTGAATTCCCCCGGGCGCGCCAGCCGCAGTCGTGAAAGTGCCGACCCACCGGGGCCGCACACACACGCCTTGGCCGCCTCCAGGCAGCGCGCCAGCAGCAACTGGAGGACCACCGGCCCGCCATGCGCCTGCAGCTCCAGCACGTCTTCGCCGGTGAACGAATAAGGCGCCGGGAAAAACAGGGCCAGCCCATGATCGATGGGTTCGCCATCGGCCCCGTTGAAAGCGCCATAGGTGGCCTCGCGCGGCTTGAGGTTTCGACCGCACAAGACCTGAACCAATGGCGCCAGGCCAACACCCGACACGCGGACGATCCCCACCGCGCCGCGGCCCGGCGCGGTTGCAATGGCAACGATGGGATCGGTCTGGCCCTGAAGCATGATGTCATCCTATCCTTGAGCGAGGTATGCCTGAGGTCGGAGGCGCAGAAAAAAAGCCACCGGACGGTGGCTTTTGGGATGGGGCGGTGGGCGGTTCACGCCGCCGAAAGCCAATACCCCGCGTTGAAGGGACTGCTCATGCGCAGCGCCTGGGGCGAGATGTCGACGAGGAGGTCGGTTGGCATTTTCTCGCCGCCGTCCATCGGGACTTCAATCGGACCGGCACCGGATGGTGTGCCGCCTTCTTTTGCCTCATTCGCCCGTTCTGCCTGGCTGGTTTGCGCAGAACGGGCTACAGAAAAGAATAGAAACAGCGGAACGGAATTTTCCGGTCCCCCCAGTAGTCGGCCGCATCGCGGAAGATGTCGAGCAGCTGCTCGCGCGCTTCCTTGTCAAACTTGGGCGTGGCGGGGATCTGCTCGAGCACGATCACAAAACCGGGTTGTGGCCCGCTTTTGTGCAACGGGTCGGTCATGCAGTCGTAGAGGGCGTCGAAGTTTTTTCCGAAATGCGCCGGAAAAGTGAACTGCGCGGCGATCATGTCCAGCACGTCCTGCTTGGTCTGCGCGTTGCCCAGGTTCGCATAAAGGAAATGGTGCCCCACGCTGCGCGCGGTGTCCTGCAGTTCCTGCACCCGGAAGGCACGGATCGATTGCACGATGTTGCTGCGGACGCCGCGCAGCGGAGTTTCGCTTTCCTTACGAAGTGGTGTGTCCATCTCCGCTTCTCTTTCTGTAGTCAAAATCGGGCCCGGAATGATTTCCGGCTGGGTTGTATCTTTCAACATGGCTGGCCTTTGCGTTCTCAATCCACAATCCTGCGAAAGCTGGCGTAGTGGTCCGCCGTGTAATAACAGGCGTCGGGTCTCTGCGGTTGACCGCCGCAAACAATACGGCGCGCACCGCGGTTGCGTGAGCCGGGAGTCCTGACGGTGTATTCGCGGTAATAACCGCGCTTGTGAGCCGGCAGCAATCGTTCGCGATTGCCGAACACCATTCCATCTTTCTCATGAGGAAACGGCCCGCCACGCAAGATCAGCTGATAGGTGGCGCGCCCCTGGGGAGGCAACTCGGACACCGAAACCGGGGCCGCAAATTCCGCCTGCCCGGTTGAACGGGCTTGCACCAGACTGGGGCCGACCAGGGCGCCCATCAGGACAAAGCAAGCAAGCCCTAACTTACCCACTTTGTCGCAAAACGCACGCCACATGCTGAAAAACACCTTTCAGAAACCCCGGGTTAACCCGGCAATTTCAAGGCGCTAGTGTGACGCAAGAGACTCGAAAAAGCAAGCAGCTGCTCAAATAATAAGCAGCCATGCTCCGGAAAGATGTATTTAAAGTTAGTGCTTGCTGTGATTAAAACCCATTATCGACCGGCATTGGCGTCGGCAACCGTGACGGCGGTCATGTTGACGATGCGGCGGACGGTGGTGCTGGGCGTCAGGACATGCACCGGTTTGGCGGCACCCAGGAGCACCGGGCCGATGGCGATGTTGCCGCCGGCTGCGGTTTTGAGCAGGTTGTACGAAATATTGGCGGCATCGATGTTGGGCAACACCAGCAGATTGGCGTCGCCGCTGAGGGCGCAGCGCGGCATGACAAGGTTGCGCGCGGCACCGTCCAGAGCGACATCGCCGTGCATCTCGCCGTCAACTTCCAGCCACGGGGCCTGGGTGCGCAGCAACTCCAGCGTTTTGCGCATCTTGACGGCGCTGGGCTGGTTGGAGGTGCCAAAGCTGGAGTGGGACAGCAACGCGGCCTTGGGTTTGAGGCCAAACCGCATCATTTCTTCGGCGGCCATGGTGGTGATTTCGGCCAGCTCCTCCGCGGTCGGGTCGTAATTGACGTGGGTGTCCACCAGGAACACCTGTCGGCCGGGGAGCATCAGGCCGTTCATGCAGGCGTAGATGGGGACGTTCTGTGGCGTGGTCGGGCTACCGCCCGCCCGTTTGCCAATGACCTGGTCAATGTAATGCAGGTGCATGGCCGTGGTGCCCCAGGTGCCGCAGATCATGCCGTCCACGTCGCCCTTGTGCAGCAGCATGGAGCCGATCAGCGTCAGGCGTCGGCGCATCTCGATCTTGGCGGTTTGCAGGGTCACGCCCTTGCGCTCGGCCATGCGGTGGTAGGTTTGCCAGAAATCGCGGTAGCGGTGGTCCTGCTCGACGTTGACGATGTCGTAGTCCAGTTCTTCCTTGAGGCGCAGGCCGAACTTGGTGATGCGCTGGGCAATGACGGCCGGGCGGCCGATCAGGGTGGGCCGGGCAATGCCCTCGTCCACCACGATCTGCGCGGCCCGCAGCACACGCTCTTCTTCGCCTTCGCAGTACGCCACGCGCTTGCGGGTGGCATGCTTGGCGGCCATGAAGATCGGTTTCATGGTGGTGCCCGAGGCGTAGACGAAGTTTTGCAGCCGTTCGCGGTAGGCGTCCATGTCGGCAATCGGGCGCAAGGCAACGCCGCTGTCGGCGGCAGCCTGGGCCACGGCGGCGGCGATCTTGATCATCAGGCGCGGATCAAAGGCCTTGGGGATCAGGTATTCAGGCCCGAAAGCCAGTTGCTGGCCGACATAGGCCGCGGCCACCACCTCGCTTTGTTCGGCCTGGGCCAGATCGGCAATGGCGTGCACCGCAGCAATTTCCATCTCCACGGTGATCGTGGTGGCGCCGCAGTCCAGTGCGCCACGGAAGATGTAGGGGAAACACAGGACGTTGTTGACCTGGTTCGGGTAGTCGGTGCGTCCGGTGGCCAGGATGGCGTCGGGCCGCACGGCCTTGGCCTCTTCGGGGTTGATTTCCGGGTTGGGGTTGGCCAGGGCCATGATCAAGGGGCTTGGCGCCATTTTCTTGACCATGTCTGCCTTGAGCACGCCACCGGCCGACAGGCCGAGGAAGATGTCCGCGCCTTCGATCACCTCGGCCAGTGTGCGCGCCGGGGTTTCCTTGGCAAACGGGATCTTGTCCTCGTCCATGAGTTCGGTGCGGCCCTTGTAGACCACGCCGGCCAGGTCGGTCACCCAGATGTTCTCGCGCGGCATGCCCAGCTTGACCAGCAGGCCCAGGCAGGCCAGCGCGGCGGCGCCCGCGCCCGAGGTCACGAGTTTGACCTTTTTCAGGTCCTTGCCCACGACCTTGACGCCGTTGAGGATGGCCGCGCCCACCACGATGGCGGTTCCGTGCTGGTCGTCGTGGAAAACCGGGATCTTCATGCGTTCGCGCAGGCGACGCTCCACATAGAAGCAGTCGGGCGCCTTGATGTCTTCGAGGTTGATGCCGCCGAAGGTCGGCTCCAGAGAGGCGATGATGTCGACCAGTTTGTCGAGGTCGCGTTTTTCGTCAATTTCGATGTCAAACACGTCGATGCCGGCGAACTTCTTGAACAGCACGCCCTTGCCTTCCATCACCGGCTTGGCCGCCAGCGGGCCGATGTCGCCCAGGCCCAGCACGGCCGTGCCGTTGGTGATCACGGCCACCAGGTTGCCGCGGCTGGTGTACTTGAAGGCGTTGTTCGGGTCCTTGACGATTTCTTCGCAAGGCGCGGCCACGCCCGGGGAATAGGCCAGCGACAAATCGTGCTGGTTCACCAGTTGCTTGGTGGCGGCGATGGCAATCTTGCCGGGCGTCGGGAACTCGTGGTATTCGAGCGCGGCGCGGCGCAGCTCGGCGCGTTTGTCGTCGGACGGGGGGGCGGCGTGTGCGGGCATCAAGCGTCTCCTGAGGCGGTGGGTTGGCCGCACCTGCGGCAAACCGTCAGCCTTTGTAAGGGACTGAGATTGTAGGCCCGCGATTGCCCATGAAAGAGGGTGCCAATCGGCGTATCCTGTTGAGTCGGTTTTAACTTTTACGCACAAATGAAAAAGCCTGCCCCGGTGCAAGGGCGCGCCCTTGCACCGGGGCAGGCGGCGTGAATCTCAAGCGCTCAGATGTGGCCCACCACGGGCGGTGCGTGCCGCAGGTGCAATGACAGGCCCAGCGCCGCCATGTGGTTGCTGTTGCGCCCCAGGATGGCTTCGGACAGTGGCAGGAATTCGTCCTCCTCGAACTTTGCGTGGGCCTTGTACAGGCGCACCAGATGCGCAACGGCCACGCCGTCCACGTCGGCAGGCTGGCCCTTGGCGAACTTCTTGAGCGACGGCTCCAGCCGGGCCCAGAGTGTTTCAATGTCGCGGTGTTCACGGGTGAGCCGCTCGGCCAACTGCCTGACGCGGTCATGTTCCTCACCGGTGTGGGCGCTCTGCAGGACGGCGGGGAACAGTTCGCGCTCTTCTTCGGCATGGTGTTCGTACACTGCGGCACGGAAAAAAGCCACCGTGTCGGCGGCCACCTTGCGCGCGCGCGCAGCGGGCGCCAGCAGGGCGGGCAATTCGCCCAAAGCGTCCAGGTGCGACACGATGCCCAGGTGGCAATGCGAAAAGCCGGTCAGCGGCGTGTTGGGGTCGGTAGCAGGCGTGGTCATGGCGAAGCCTTGTCAAAGAGTGGCGCGCGGCCGCAGCGGGGCCAGCCGCATGCCGCGCCCGCAGGCGTTGCATGCGGCCATTGTGCAAAGAGTCGTGGCCGGCACTCCTTGACGCAGGTCATCAAATCACCAGTTCCTTCGGCGTGTTTGAGCCGCCCGCCCCGCTCCAATCCGTGACAAGCCGGGCCTGCTCGGCCCGCCGCGCCGTCTGCGCACCGGCCAACACAAAACCGCGTGGGTTGTGGACCACGTCCAGGAACTGCCACAGGCCGGTCTCGGCCTCG
>JBGSNW010000005.1:0-2871 GCA_041739435.1 Burkholderiaceae bacterium | reverse complement strand
CCGCCGGGCCGCCCCAGGGCGGAACACGCCCCCTCGGGGGGCAGCGACCCGGGCACCGGCGCAGCGTGGGGGCTTCGTTTCAGCTATGACATGCTGGGCGAGGGCGCGCGCACCGATGCCGATGCGCTGCGTTACCTGGCGAGTTACCAGAATGCTATTTCCGAGATAGCAAACAATAGCCAATTGACGGGGGCTACAGAGCAAAATGACGGTATATCCATCAAACTGAGCGCCCTGCACCCGCGCTACGAAGACGCGCAGCGCGAGCGTGTGCTGGCCGAACTGGTGCCGCGCGTGTGGGGCCTGTGCGACCAGGCCGCCCGCGCCAACATCAACCTCACCATCGACGCCGAGGAGGTGGACCGGCTGGAGGTGTCGCTCGACGTGTTCGAGGCGCTGGCCGCACAGGTGGCGCAGCACCAGCCGCAATGGCGCGGTTTCGGGTTGGCGCTGCAGGCCTACCAGACCCGTGCGCTGGAACTCATCGCCCACGTCATCGCCATCGCGCGCCAATACCGGCTGCGCCTGATGTACCGTCTGGTCAAGGGCGCGTACTGGGACGCCGAAATCAAGCGCGCGCAGGAGCTGGGCCTGCCCGCCTACCCGGTGTTCACCCACAAGCACCACACCGACATCTCGTACCTGGCGTGCGCGCGTGCGCTGCTGGATGCGCCTGACGCGATCTACCCGCAGTTTGCGACGCACAACGCGGGCACCATCGCGGCCATTCTTCAGATGGCCGCCCGAACCGTGAACACGTCCGCGACCGTGCCGGGCCACGCCAGGCCCGGGGCGCCCCAGTTCGAGCTGCAACGCCTGCACGGCATGGGCGAAGGCATCTACCGCGAGGTGCTCCAGAACCCCCTGATCAACTGCCGGGTGTACGCGCCCGTGGGGGCGCACCGCGACCTGCTGGCCTACCTGGTGCGCCGCCTGCTGGAGAACGGCGCCAACTCGTCCTTCGTGCACCAACTGGCCGACGAGTCGGTCGGCATGGACGAACTGCTGATCTCGCCGCTGCGGCTGGAGCCCGAATCGGCGCAGCCCCTGCCACCGGACATCTACGGCCCATCGACGGGCGCGGGGCCGGTTCGCAAAAACAGCACAGGGCTGGACCTGACGGTGCATGCGATGCGCGCGCCGCTGCTCGACGCCTGGCAGACCGTGCAAGTGCCTCCGGTGCCCGAATTTGATGCCAAATTGATCGATGGCCCTTGTCAGAAGGCGATAGTTTGCTATCCAACATGGAGTAATGTGCCGGTGGTCGAACGCGCGGCCATTCTGCGCCGCGCCGCTGCCGCGCTGGAGCGCGAAATGCCGCAGTTTTGCGCGCTGCTGGTCCGCGAGGCTTTCAAGACCTGGGGCGACGCGGTGTCGGAAGTGCGCGAGGCCGTGGACTTTTTTCGCTATTACGCCAACGAGGCCGAGCGTGTGATGGCGCCGGTTACCTTGCCAGGGCCCACGGGTGAAAGCAACGAACTGCGCCTGACCGCGCGCGGCGCGTGGGTCTGCATCAGCCCGTGGAATTTCCCGCTGGCCATCTTTGCCGGGCAGGTGGCCGCGGCGCTGGTCACGGGCAACACCGTGCTGGCCAAACCGGCCGAGCAGACGCCCGGTGTCGCGCTGGAGGCGGTGAAACTGCTGCACGCCGCCGGTGTGCCCGCCGACGCCCTGCAACTGTTGCATGGCCCCGGTGAGACGGTGGGCGCCGCGCTGGTGGCGCACCCGAAGATCGCGGGTGTGGTGTTCACCGGCTCCACGCAGGTGGCCAAGATCATCCAGCGCGCGCTGGCGGCCAAGGATGGACCCATGGTGCCGCTGATCGCCGAAACCGGCGGCATCAACGCCATGCTGGTGGACAGCACCGCGCTGCCCGAGCAGGTGGCCGACGCCGTGGTGCAAAGTGCCTTCCGTTCGGCCGGCCAGCGCTGTTCGGCCCTGCGCCTTTTGTGCGTGCATGAAGGCGTTGCCGATGCGGTGATCGAGATGATCGCGGGCGCCGCGAAAGAACTGGTGGCGGGCGACCCGTCCAGGCTGTCCACCGACGTCGGCCCGCTCATCGACCGCGAGGCGTTCGACGGCATCCACAAACACCTGCAGCGCCTGAATTCAGAGGCAAAACAGGTGTTAGCCCCCGTCAATAGGTCAAAGTATGCTACTGAAGAAATAGCAAACCTGGTGCCGCCCATGGCGTTTGAGGTGCCCTCCATCGCCAGCATGAAGCACGAGATTTTTGGCCCCGTGCTGCACATCGTGCGCTGGGGCTCGGGCGCGCTGCGCACGGCCGAAGACGTGATTGACCAGATCAACGCGTTGGGCTACGGCCTCACCCTGGGCCTCCAGACCCGCATCGACAGCCGCGCCCAGGCGCTGGCCGCGCGCGCCCATGTGGGCAACGTCTACGTCAACCGCAATATGATTGGCGCGGTGGTGGGGGTGCAGCCATTTGGCGGCGAAGGCCTGTCGGGCACCGGCCCCAAGGCCGGCGGCCCGAACTACCTGGTGCGCTTTTGCGCCGAGCAGACCGTCACCGTGAACACCACGGCGGCGGGGGGGAATGTGGCATTGCTGGCCTGAGACGGTTTCGCCTTCAAACGTATAACTTCGCTGGTTCGCCTTGCCGTGCTACAGCACTGTCCGCGGCTCCCGCCTTGTTCTACGCTCGAATGCAAAACCGTATGAGGCGCTGAGCGGGTGCTTCCCCAAGGGTGTGGCGGGGGCCGCTCAGCGGTAGCCGTTCGGGTTCTGGCTTTGCCAGCGCCATGCATCGGCGCACATGTCGTCCAGGGTGTGATGGGCCTGCCAGCCGAGCAGGCGGTGCGCCAGGGCCGGGTTGGCGTAGCACTGGGCCACGTCGCCGGGGCGAGATCG
>JBGSNW010000529.1:0-3076 GCA_041739435.1 Burkholderiaceae bacterium | reverse complement strand
CGATCTCGTGGCCGCCGCGCAGGCGGCGTTTCCAGCCTGGGCCGACACCCCGCCGATTCGCCGCGCGCGGGTGATGTTCAGGTTTCTGGAGCTGCTCAACCAGCACAAGGACGACCTGGCGCGCGCCATCACGGCCGAACACGGCAAGGTGTTCACCGACGCGCAGGGCGAGGTCACGCGCGGCATCGACATCGTGGAGTTTTCCTGCGGCATCCCGCAACTGCTCAAGGGCGACTTCACCGACCAGGTGTCCACCGGCATCGACAACTGGACGCTGCGCCAGCCTCTGGGCGTGGTGGCGGGCATCACGCCGTTCAACTTTCCCATCATGGTGCCCATGTGGATGTACCCGGTGGCCATTGCCGCGGGCAACACCTTTGTGCTCAAGCCCAGCCCCATCGATCCCAGCCCCAGCCTGCTGATGGCCGCGCTGCTCAAGGAGGCCGGCCTGCCCGACGGCGTGTTCAACGTGGTGCAGGGCGACAAGGAGGCCGTCGACGCGCTGCTGACACACCCCGACGTGAAGGCCGTGAGCTTCGTGGGCTCCACCCCCATCGCCAACTACATCTACGAGACCGGCGCGCACCACGGCAAACGCGTGCAGGCGCTGGGCGGCGCCAAGAACCACATGGTGGTGATGCCCGACGCCGACCTCGACCAGGCCGTGGACGCGCTGATCGGCAGCGCCTACGGTTCGGCCGGTGAACGCTGCATGGCCATCAGCGTGGCCGTGCTGGTGGGCGACGTGGGCGACAAGCTGGTGCCCATGCTGGCCGAACGCGCCAAAACCCTCAAAATCAAGAACGGCCTGCAGCTCGACGCCGAAATGGGCCCCATCGTGACCCGCGCCGCGCACGAGCTCATCACCGGCTACATCGCGCTGGGCGTTCAGGAGGGCGCGCAACTGGTGGTGGACGGCCGCGGCTTCAACCCCCAGGCCACCGGCGAAGGCTGCGCCGACGGCTTCTGGATGGGCGGCAGCCTGTTTGACCACGTCAAGCCCGGCATGCGCATCTACAAGGAAGAGATTTTCGGCCCGGTGCTCAGCTGCGTGCGGGCAGCCAACTTTGCCGAAGCGGTGCAGCTTGTCAACGACCACGAATTCGGCAACGGCGTGAGCTGCTTCACCCGCGACGGCAACGTGGCACGCGAGTTTGCCCGGCGCATCCAGGTCGGCATGGTCGGCATCAACGTGCCCATCCCCGTGCCCATGGCCTGGCACGGCTTTGGCGGCTGGAAGCGCAGCCTGTTCGGCGACATGCACGCCTACGGCGAAGAAGGCGTGCGTTTCTACACCCGGCAAAAGTCCATCATGCAACGCTGGCCGGAGAGCATTGGCAAGGGCGCTGAGTTTGTGATGCCGACTTCAAAGTAACCCCCCCCGAAACGGCCTGTGGCCGCCTCCCCCGGACCCACAAAGGGTTCTCGCGGACCCGGGGGGCGCCACCAGCGGCCCGTCCTGAGCTTGACGAAGGGCGGTTCCGCGGCGGCCCTGGCATTGAGACACTGGTGAAACAAGCCGCCGAGGAGAAGAAAAAGAATGAGCGACACCCCATTCGACTACATCATCATCGGCGGCGGCACGGCGGGTTGTCTCTTGGCCAACCGCCTCAGCGCCGACGCGTCCAAGCGTGTGCTGCTGATCGAAGCCGGCCGCAAGGACAACTACCCGTGGATTCACATCCCCGTGGGCTACCTGTATTGCATCGGCAACCCGCGCACCGACTGGCTCTACCAGACCGAGCCCGACGCCGGGCTGAACGGGCGCCGGCTGCGCTACCCGCGCGGCAAGGGGCTGGGGGGCTGCAGCAGCATCAACGGCATGATCTATATGCGTGGCCAGGCGCGCGACTACGACCAGTGGGCCGCGCTGACGGGTGACCCGCGCTGGGGCTGGCAGGAGAGCCTGCCGTTCTTCCGGCAGCATGAAGACCACTACCAGGGGCGCACCGGCGAGGCGGACTCCGAATTCGCCGCCTTCCACGGCGTGGGCGGCGAGTGGCGCATCGAGCGGCAGCGGCTGCGCTGGGACGTGCTCGACGCGTTTGCATTGGCCGCGCAGCAGGCCGGCATTCCGGCCACCCGCGATTTCAACCGCGGGGACAACGAGGGCGTGGGCTATTTTGAAGTCAACCAGAAAAGCGGCTGGCGCTGGAACACGGCCAAGGCCTTCCTGCGCCCCGCGTGCACTGCGCGGCCGAACTTCACGCTGTGGACAGATTCGCGGGTGGTGCGCCTGGTGGTGGAGCCGCAGGCCGACGGCGGCCTGCGCTGCACCGGCGTTGAGGTGCAGACCGCCGCCGGGCGTGTGACGGTGCGCGCCGCACAAGAGGTTTTGCTCAGCGCCGGCAGCATCGGTTCGCCGCAGATCCTGCAGTTGTCGGGCATCGGGCCAGGCGCGCTGCTGCAGCAGCATGGCATTGCGCCCGTTGCCGATTTGCCAGGTGTGGGCGCCAACCTGCAAGACCATCTGCAGATTCGCGCGGTGTTCAAGGTCCAGGGCGCGACCACGCTCAACACGCTGGCCAACAGCCTGTGGGGCAAGGCGAAGATCGGCCTCGAATACGCCTTCAGGCGCAGCGGGCCCATGAGCATGGCGCCCAGCCAGTTGGGGGCTTTCACGCGCAGCACCCCCGACCAGCCCTACCCCAACATCGAATACCACGTGCAGCCCCTGAGCCTGGACGCGTTTGGCGAGCCGCTGCACAGCGTGCCGGCGTTCACCGCCAGCGTGTGCAACCTCAACCCCACAAGCCGCGGCACGGTGAAGATCACCAGCCCCCGGTTTGAAGACGCGCCCGCCATCGCGCCCCACTACCTGAGCACGCCCGAAGACCGCAAGGTGGCCGCCGACTCGCTGCGCATCACCCGCAAAATCGTGGCGCAGCCGGCCCTGGCCAGGTACCAGCCCGAGGAGTGGAAGCCCGGCGTGCAGTTCCAGACCGACGACGAGCTGGCCCGGCTGGCTGGCGACATCGCCACCACCATCTTCCACCCCGTGGGCACCACCCGGATGGGCCGCGACGGCGACCCCATGGCTGTGCTCGACAGCGAACTGCGCGTGCGAGACCCGCGT
>JBGSNW010000517.1:0-7743 GCA_041739435.1 Burkholderiaceae bacterium | reverse complement strand
GATCTGGCCGATGGCCCGCTGGCGGGCTTCGCGGGCGCTCACGGGCAGGTGCGCCCGGATCGTCTCGGTCAGCTGGTCGCCAATGGTGTGGAGCGGGTTCAGCGAGGTCAGCGGGTCCTGAAAAATCGCGCCAATCTGGCGGCCGCGGATGTGGCGCATCTGCGCGTGTGGCAGGTTGTCGATGCGCTGACCCGCCAGCAAAATCTGCCCGCCCGCCACCCGGCCCGGCGGCTCCAGCAGGCCGATGATGGCCGCCCCCGTGAGCGACTTGCCCGCCCCCGACTCGCCCACCACGCCCAGAATCTCGCCCGGTGCAATGTCAAACGAAATATCGTCCAGCGCACGCAGCGTGCCGCGCCGGTGGGGAAACTCGACGACGAGGTTGTTGACTTGAAGAAGACTCATGGGGCCTAGCGCAGTCTGGGGTTGAGCGCATCGCGCAGCCAGTCGCCCAGCAGGTTGACCGACAGCGCGATCAGCACCAGCATCACACCAGGAAAAATGGTGATCCACCATTCACCCGAGAACAGGTAGTCGTTGCCCACGCGGATCAGGGTGCCCAGCGAGGGCGAGGTCGGCGGCGCGCCCACGCCCAGGAACGACAGCGTGGCCTCGGTGATGATGGCGGTGGCCACCTGGATGGTGGCCAGCACCATCACCGGCCCCATCACGTTGGGCAGCACATGGCGGCGCATGATGCGAAGCGGCGACACGCCCGTGACGCGGGCCGCCTGCACGTATTCCTTGTGCCGTTCGACCAGGGTGGAGCCCCGCACGGTGCGCGCGTACTGCACCCAGCCCGTGAGCGAGATCGACAGGATCAGCACACCGAACGCCAGTGACGCGTGCGCGTCGGGAAACAGCGCCCGCCCCACGCCGGCAATCAGCAGCGCCACCAGAATGGCCGGGAACGACAGCATCACGTCGCACAGCCGCATCAGCAGCGAATCGACCCAGCCCCCACGAAACCCCGCCAGCAGGCCCAGCGTCACCCCCACCACCACCGACAGCAGCACCGACGCCAATCCGACCATCAGCGAAATGCGCGCGCCGAACATCAGGGCCGAGAGGATGTCGCGGCCCTGGTCGTCGGTGCCCAGTAAAAACTTGCGCGAACCGCCGTCAAACCAGGCCGGTGGCAGCCGCGCGTCTGACAATTCCAGCGTGCTCAGGTCAAACGGGTTGTGCGGCGCGACCCAGTTGGCGAACACGGCGCAAAAAATGCACGCGAGCGCAATGAGCGCCGCGCCCATGGCCACGGGCGAACTGCGAAAACTGTGGCCCACATCGCTGTCGAGCCAGCGGGCAAAAGGCTTGTTCATGGTGTTCAGCAAATCCGCACCGGCCACGCCGCCCCGATGGGCGACGCGGTGGTACGCGCAGGCCCGGTTTTACTGGATGCTCATCCACTTGAAGGGCATGGAGTTGTCGGCCATCTGAACCAACCGCACCTTCTTGCTCACGCCCCAGGCCAGCGCTTGCTGGTGCAGCGGCAGGTGGCCGATGTCGGTGGCATGCAGGTCAAAGGCTTCCTTGATCATGGCGTCGCGCTGGGCCTTGTTGGTTTCGGACTGGATTTTCAGCGTCAGCTCGTCCACCCTGGGGTTGCAGTAGCTGCCCAGGTTGAACTGCCCGGCGCCCTTGTCGTCCACGCAGCGCAGCAAGGCGTTGAGCGCGTTGTGCGCGTCGTAGGTGCTGGGCGTCCAGCCCAGCAGGTAAAAGCTGGTGTCGCGGCGCAGGATCTTGGGGAAGTAGGTGCCCTTGGTTTCGGCCTGCAGGTTGATCTTGACGTTGATGCGCGACAGGTTGGCCGCCACGGCCTGGCAGATTTGCGCGTCGTTGACGTAGCGGTCGTTGGGGCAGTTCATGGCCACCTCGAAGCCATTGGGGTAGCCGGCGTCGGCCATGAGCTTCCTGGCGGCTTCCACGTCGTAGGGCAGCCGGTTGTTCTGGGCCTGCGTGAAGCCGTTGATGCCGGGCCCGACCATGAGCGCCGTGGGGCTGGAGGCGCCGCGCATCACGGTCTTCTGGATGCCCTGGATGTCGATGGCCTGGTAGAAGGCCTGGCGCACGCGCTTGTCCTTGAAAGGGTTCTTGCCCTTGACGCTGGAGTACAGCAGCTCGTCGCGCTTCTGGTCCATGCCCAGGAAGATGGTGCGCAGTTCGGGGCCGGTCACGGCACGGGTGTTGGGCGAGGCGTTGACGCGGGCCACGTCCTGCACGGGCACGGGCTCCATGACGTCGACCTCGCCCGAGAGCAGGGCGGCCACGCGCGTGGCGGCGCTGCCGATGGGGGTGAAGATCACCTCGGAGGCGTTGCCTTCGATCTTGCCCCAGTAATTGCCATTGCGCGTGAACGTGGTGCGCACATTGGGCTGGCGCTCGCGCAGGCGGTACGGGCCGGTGCCGTTGGCGCGGAATGAAGCGGCGTTCTCGATGCCCTTGCGCCGGTCCACCGGGCGGGTCGCCTGGTTGGTTTCACACCACTTTTTGCTCATGATGAACACAAGGGAGATCACGTCCGGAACGATGGGGAACGGCGTCTTGGTCTCGATCTCCACCACATGGTCGTTGATCTTGCGGACCTCCTTGAAATCGTTGGTGTAGCTCTTCATGTCGGAGCCGTCGGCCTGCGTGCGCGCAAACGAAAACACCACGTCGTCGGCCGTGAACGGCGTGCCATCGTGAAACTGCACGCCCTTGCGCAACTTGAACCGCCACACGGTGGGCGAGGTCTGCTTCCACGACGTGGCCAGGCCCGGTGCCAGGCTCAGGTCCTTGTTGCGCGCCACCAGGGCTTCGTACACGTTGCCGGTCACGCTGAGCTGCAGCGACTCGTTGAGCGAGTGGGGGTCCATGGACAACGCGTCGCCCTGGTTGGCGATGCGGATGGTCTGGGCACCGGCCGAAAAACTGGCGGCGCACACAACGGCAACGGCGCTGGCAAGGATGTGGTTTTTCATTTTCATGGGTTCTGCTCCTGTGGGGAAATCAAGAATTCAGGGGGTCGGTTCCGCGGCCAGCGGCATGGCCTGTTCGGCCAGACCGGCGTGCAGTGCCGCACCCAGCGGCAGGATGTCGTCGTTGAAATCGTAGCGGGTATTGTGCAGAAAGCAGCTGCCCTCGCCGCCCTGCCCGATGCGCAGGTAGGCCCCGGGCTTGGACTGCAGCATGAAGGCGAAGTCCTCGGCGCCCATGCTGGGCTCCAGGTCGCGCACCACGTGGTCGGCCCCCACCAGCGATTCGGCCACGTCGGCCGCGAACCCGGCTTCATCCGCCGTGTTGATGGTCGCCGGGTACACCCGCTCGAAGTTCACCGTGGCCGACGCCCCCAGGCCCAGCGCCACCGCGCTGCACAGCTCGTGCAGCCGCTGCTCGATCATGTTCTGCACCTGCGGGCTGAAGGTGCGCACCGTGCCCACCAGCACCGCCTTGCCGGGGATCACGCTGAAGGCGCCCATGTCGCCCGCGTGCATGGCCCCCAGGCTGATGACGGCGCTGTCCAGCGGTTTGACGTTGCGCGACACGATGCTTTGCACGGCCGTGATGATGTGGCCGGCCACCAGCACCGGGTCGATGGTCAGGTAGGCGTGGGCGCCATGGCCGCCCTTGCCGGTGATCTCGATGGTGATGCGGTCGGCCGCCGCCATCATCGGCCCCGGGTTCACGCCGATGGTGCCGGGCCGCATGGCGGGCCAGTTGTGCATGCCGTACACCGCCTGCACCGGGAAGCGGTCGAACAGGCCGTCTTCCATCATGGCCTTGGCGCCCGCGTAACCTTCTTCGCCGGGCTGGAAGACCAGCACGGCGGTGCCGTCAAATTCGCGCGTGGCCGCCAGGTACCGCGCGGCCCCCAGCAGCATGGTGGTGTGCCCGTCGTGGCCACAGCCGTGCATCAGGCCGGTGCGGGTCGACTTCCAGGGAAAATCGTTGAGCTCGGTGATCGGCAAGGCGTCCATGTCGGCGCGCAGCCCGATCATGCGGCCGCTGGTGGTGCGCCGCCCTTTGATCACCGCCACCACGCCGGTCTTGCCGATGCCCGTGTGCACCTCGTCCACGCCGCACAGCCTGAGCGCCTGCGCCACACGGCCGCTGGTGTAGACCTCTTCGAATCCCAGTTCAGGGTGGGCGTGCAGGTCGCGCCGGAACGCCGTGAGTTCAGGGTGAAACTGCGCAATCTGCGCAAACGCCCGGCCGTTGGCCTTGAGACGGGGAGCCAGCATCAGTGTCCTCCTGCGGCGCCCACGCGCAGGCGCGGGTCGACCACGAAATAGAGCAAGTCAACCACCAGGTTGATCACCACAAAAATGAGCGCGATCAGGCACAGGTAGGCGGCCATGACCGGAATGTCGGCAAAGGTCACCGCCTGGATGAACAGCAGGCCCATGCCGGGCCACTGGAACACGGTTTCGGTGATGATGGCAAAAGCGATCAGGCCGCCCAGCTGCAGCCCGGTGATGGTCATCACCGGCACCAGGGTGTTTTTGAGGGCATGGCCGAAATGGATGGCGCGATCCGACAGGCCACGCGCCCGCGCGAACCGGATGTAGTCGGTGCGCAGCACCTCCAGCATTTCGGCACGCACCAGCCGCATGATCAGCGTGAGCTGGAACACCGCGAGCGTGACGGCCGGCAGCACGATGTGATGCCAGCCGTCCACCGTGAGCAGCCCGCTGTTCCACCACCCCAGGGCAACCACATCGCCCCGGCCAAAACTCGGGAACCAGCCCAGGCCCACCGAGAAAAAAAGAATCAGCAGGATGCCAATCAGGAAGGTGGGCAGCGACACGCCCAGCAGCGACAGCATCATGAACAACTGGCTCATGAAGCCACCTCGTCGCAAGGCGGCATACACCCCCATGGGCACGCCCACCAGCAGCGCCAGCAAGGCAGCCACCACGGCCAGTTCCAGCGTGGCCGGGAAACGCTCTGACAGCAGCCGCGACACCTTGGCGCCCTGGCGCAGGCTGAGCCCGAACTCGCCCTGCGCGGCGTTCACCAGAAAGTGCCAGAACTGCACAAAAAAGGGTTGGTCCAACCCCAGGTCGGCCCGCAGCGCGCGAATCTGGTCGGGTGTCGCATCCTGCCCCAGCAAAAACACCACCGGGTCGCCCACGTACTGGAACAGCATGAACGCGATGAACGCCACCGTGACCATCACGATCACGGCCTGGAGCAGGCGGCGCAAGACAAAAGCGAACATCAGGCAGGGCAGAGACTTGCAGGCATGCTATCAGAGCAAGCTGCGTGCCGGGACGAGGGTTTTCGACCAATGCCCGGTTCGGGCGGCTCCGGCCTGGATACCGGGCGCGGTCACACCGCGGGCACCTTCGTTGTCACCCTTGGCGCGGATCCCGCGGCCCGGGCATCGCCCCCCGGCAGCGCCGAAGTCTGCGTCGCCATGCCCGGGGACACGGGCTGGAAGTGTGTTTGTCTTGTCCGTTGCCCCCCTCCGTCCGAAAGGGCCGCAGCGATAATCGGCACGTCTTGTTGCCCCCGCGGAGCCCCACTTGACCTCGCCCACCCCATTGACCCAGCCGCGCCTGACGCCCGACGATTTCGACGCCCAGGACGCGGTGCTCGACACCCTGCGCGAGCACGACGACGAGACCCCTCAGTGGGAGTTTTTCGAAGGCGCGATGGCGGCGCTGGTGTGCACGCGGCGGCGCATCGAGCCTGATGAATACTGGCCGGTGCTGCTGGGTGACGGTTTCCGCCCCATGGAACAGATGGCGTTTGTGCTGCGCTGGCACCGTCGCTGGGCCGAGGTGCAGGTGGCGCTGGACGCGCCGGTCGAAACCATGGACGACGAGCGCACCTACCAGCCCGAGGTGCTGGACACGCTGGGCGCCATCCTCGCGTTGCCTGAAGATCAGCGCAGCGACAGCGACGCGCCCGACCTGGCCACGCTGCCCGCCTTCGCGCAGGTGTGGGCGCTGGGTTTCATGTTTGTGGTGGAGAACTGGCCCGACGAGTGGCAGCCCCCGCGCGATACCGACGCCGCGCAGATGCTGGACGAGGCGCTGGGCGCCATCGTCACGCTGACCGAGGGCGACGAAGGCCCGCCCGTGCTGTCGATGTACGCCGAGGACGGCCCTCCCAGCGTGAGCCAGCAGCGCATCGACGATTTTGGAGCCGCCATCTGGGCGGTGTACGACCTGCGCCAGCTCTGGAAGAGCCTGGGTCCGCGCATCGAGGCGGTGCGCAAGGCGCCCGAACCGGGCCGCAATGACCCCTGCCCGTGTGGCAGCGGCAAAAAATACAAAAAGTGCCACGGCGCAGGCTGAGGGGCGGGTGGCCCCTCAGCCCGACGTCGCGCAACCCGACAACGCTCAGAGCCCTTCGTTGACGCGCTTGGGCGACGATTCGCGGGCTTCGGCCCGCACCTCGGCGCGTTCACGCAGCTGCACCGGGGCGACCGCCACACTGCTGGACAGTTCGGCGTCACGCGCGGTGGCCAGCGACCCGTCGCGACGCGCCCGGTCGTATTCGGCGCGAACTTCCGCACGCGTGAGATGACTCTGGACCAGCGGGTTGAAAACGTACGCGCTTTCTTCCTGCTGTGCACGGCTGTCGGCGGCGCGATCGCCAGCGACGGCAGCGCCAGCGGCGGCCAGGCTCAGGGCAACGAGGACGAGGTTCTTGGAGATCGAGTTCATGATGGTTTCCTTGTGAGAAGTGGTTCAAAAGATCGAAGCGTTTTGTCTTCGATGGGATGAACTTTGGGGCACCACCCCGCGCAATCCAACCGGATTGCGACGAAACGCGCAGGGGGCGGCGCGAAATGCCCATGGGCCTGCGCGAAATGAACGGCCCACCCCACGCCCCGCGGCACCCAAGACCTTCTGGCGGCCCTCCCCCCATGGCGCCTGGCCGCTGGCTATCATGCAGGACATGACCCACGACCTGTTCCGCAACGACGCCCACCTGCGCGAATGCACCGCCACCGTGACGGCTGTCAGCCCACAAGGCGTGGTGCTCGACCGCACCCTGTGCTGCCCCATGGGCGGCACACACAGGGCCAACACGCAGGAGATCGGCACCATGTGGCGCTCGGATTGGCTTGATGCCGCCGGTCGGCTTCGGGCCGGATGGTCAACCCCTGCAACCCCGGGCGCGGAACTTGCCCCCCTGCAAAGCGCTCCCACCCTGCAATGAACTTCCAAACCGCCTGCTCCCGCCTACTGGCCACAACGTTTTTTGTAGCAAACTTTGCCGCAATGGCGGGGGCTAATGCCCAAAATATTGACAAATCCGTGGTCACCACGCCGCAGGTGCGCGCAGTGCTGCTGGCGCATGCACCACAGGGCGTGGCGCCTGGCCAGCCGCTGTGGGTGGGCCTGCAGATCACCCACCAGCCGCAGTGGCACACCTACTGGAAGAACGCGGGCGACTCCGGCCTGCCCACCCAGCTGCAGTGGACATTGCCCGCCGGCGTGACCGCGGGCGACATCGCCTGGCCCACACCGATGCGCATCAAGGTCGGCACGCTGGCCAATTACGGCTACGAAGACACGGTGCTGCTGCCGGTGCCGCTCACGGTGTCGCCCGACTTCAAGCCCGACCTGCTCAACCCCGACCTGAACATCCGGCTGCGCGCCAGCTGGCTGGTGTGCCGCACCGAATGTATTCCCGAAGACGGCGAGTTCGCCCTCAAAATTCCGGTGCGGGGCTCCACCGGCCTGCACGGCGCGGCCTTTGACGCCGCCCTGGCCGCGCAGCCCCGGCCGCTGCCCCAGCCCG
>JBGSNW010000450.1:0-1989 GCA_041739435.1 Burkholderiaceae bacterium | reverse complement strand
GCGGCCCGGCGGCGAAACTGGCCCCCACGCTCCGCCGCTGCGCGGGTCGCGGCGCAGCGACAAAGGCGGCCGCATGATCTTCCACGAAGACCTGCTGTTCACCCACCGTGGCCTGAGTGGCCCGGCCGTGCTGCAGATCTCCACGTTCTGGCAAGAAGGCAGCCCGCTCCGCCTGAACCTCGCGCCCGGCACGGACCTGGCGGCCGAACTGGCCCAGGCCAAGAACAGCTCGCGCAAACTCATTGCCAATGCGCTGGCGCAACACGTCCCGACGCGCCTGGCCGACGCCTGGGTGCTGCAGGACGCCGCCTGGCAGCGCCCGGTGAACGAGGCGTCCGACAAGGCCTTGGCGCAATTGGCCGAACGTCTGGCGCGCTGGGAGATCACGCCCACCGATACCGAAGGCTATCGCAAGGCCGAGGTCACAGCCGGGGGCGTGGACACGCGCGATCTGTCGTCCCAGACCATGGAGTCGCGTCAGCCCGGGCTGTACTTCATTGGCGAGGTGGTGGACGTCACCGGCTGGCTCGGTGGCTACAACTTCCAGTGGGCCTGGGCCAGTGCCCACGCCTGCGCGCAGGCGCTGGCCGCGCGACTGACAAGCACCGCGCCCTAGCGTATAACCGCCCAAAACCGCTGGAAACCGCCATGAAACGCATTGCCAAGACTCTGGGCCTGTTGCTCGCCGCGCTCGTGCTGCTGGGCACACTGGCCGGCGCCTGGTATGTGCAGACGCGCCAGCCCCAGCGCAGCGGCACGGTCCCCATGACCGGGCTCACGGCCCCCGTGACCGTGCGCTATGACGAACGCGGCGTGCCCCACCTGCGTGCCGACCACGAGGCCGACCTGTACCGCGCCCTGGGTTATGTGCATGCCCAGGACCGGCTGTTCCAGATGGAGATGGTGCGCCGTGTGGCGCGTGGCGAGCTGGCCGAAATTCTGGGGCCCAAACTGCTCGACATCGACCGCCTGTTCCGCACGCTGGGCCTACGGGCTCATGCCGACAAGGCCGTGACCACCATGGACACCACACAACCGTACTTCCGGGCACTGCAAGCCTATCTGGACGGTGTCAACCAGTTTCAGGCCACGCACCCCGCGCCCATCGAGTTCGGCCTGCTGGGCATCCCCAAGCGCGACTTCACCCCGCAAGACACCGTGGCCGTGGCCGGCTACCTGGCCTACAGTTTTGCCGTTGCCTTCAAGACCGACCCCGTCCTGACGCAGATACGCGACCAGCTCGGGCCCGAGCACCTCCGGGCGTTCGATCTGGCCTGGCACCCCGAAGGCGTGCTGCCGCCCGCCGCCACCCCGCTGGCGCGCCTGAGCCCGTCGGACTGGCAAGGCCTGCAGCGACTCGCCGAACTCAACGGCCAGGTGCAGGAGATGAGCGGTGTTCCCGCCCTCGAAGGCAGCAACGCCTGGGTGATTTCCGGCACGCGCACCCAAAGCGGTAAACCACTGCTGGCGGGCGACCCGCACATCGCGTACTCGGCACCCGCCATCTGGTACGAGGCCCATCTGTCATCACCGGGGTTCGAGTTGTACGGCCACTTTCAGGCGCTCAATCCCATGGCGCTGCTGGGCCACAACATGCGCTTCGGCTGGAGCCTGACCATGTTCCAGAACGACGACATGGACCTAATCGCCGAAAAACCCAACCCGGCCCATCCGCAGCAGGTCTGGCACCAGGGGAAATGGGTCGACACCACCGCGCGCCAGGAGACCATTCGCGTCAAGGGCGCCGCGCCGGTGGAACTGGTGGTACGGCAGTCCCCGCACGGCCCCATCATCAACAGCGCGCTGGGCGAAGGCGCCCCCGACGCCAACGCCACCCCCATCGCCATGTGGTGGGCTTATCTGGAAACCGAAAACCCCATCATCGAGGCGTTTTACGCGCTCAATCGCGCCGACACGCTGGCCACGGCACGCGCCGCCGCCAGCCAAATCCACGCGCCCGGCCTCAACGTGGTCTGGGCCAACGCCGCC
>JBGSNW010000445.1:0-2638 GCA_041739435.1 Burkholderiaceae bacterium | reverse complement strand
GGTGGGTCTGCCACGCCGCCGTGGCGGCGGATCGCGCCGGATCAGCGCAGCGCGGCGGCCGGAATTTCCACCATGTAGGCGTCCACGTTCTCGGCGTCATTCACCTGCCAGTTGGAGCTGAACAGGATCTTGGTGAAGTCGCGGTTGACCGAGGCGTGGGGTTCCGTCCAATAGCCGTTGTAGATGGAGCGGTGGAACGCGATGTTGTAAATGGTGGGGTTGGCTTCAAGCTTGACGGCAAAAATCTTGCGATGCAGCCACTGCACGCCGCTGTTGCTCAGGGTTTCGGCGTAGGTTGACAGCAACACCCAGCCCGGCTTGTTGAAGGCCTTGCCCGACACGTGCAGCGCCGTGGCCGATCCGGCCACGTAGTTGGGGAAAAGCGCGGTGCGCACGCCGGTGCGCAGGTTGAGCATGAAGATGTCGCCGGCGTTGGACTGGTAATCCACCGACACATACACGTCGTCGCCGTTGGCGTCGATGGCGAGGTCGGAGTGTTCCGACTTGTTCAGCAGCAGCCGTTGCTGGCTGAAGTCGCGGGTATAGGCCACGGTGCCACGGGCGCCGTCGCCCGACACCACACAATAATTGCCGCTGGGGCTCATGCTCACGTGGTCGGGGCGTTCGCCGTTGGTGTTCAGGGTACCGAGGATGGTGTCGGTGTCGCGGTCCCAGGTGAACACACCCAGGGTGCCGAAGCTGGCGTTGTCCACCATGAAACACCAGTATCGGCCATTGGCCGAGGGCGAGCCCTCTGACTTGGTCCAGGCAAAATTGGCGCTGGGCCAGCGGGCCCGCAGCCGGGTGGCGAAGTCGCCCACAACGCGGGTGCTGCCACTGGACACCGTCAACTCGTTGAGCTTCATGCCCACGCCGTTGGTGGGCAGGTAATACAGCAGGTCCGGGTTCGTCGGATGCCACTGCGCTTCGGCGTCGCCAGCCAGGCCGGGCAGGGCCTTGATGCGGGCGTAGGTGTTGGCGTCGTACACCTGCCATGCGCCGTTGAGCGAATAGGCCAGGTAGCGCGTGCTGTCGGCATTGAAGGCCTGGCGCCGTGAATAGTCGTTGCGGGTGAAGCCGTTCACACCGTCGGCCACGTGGTCGGTGGCGCGCACCATGCAGGTGTTGTAGTTGGGTTCGGAAAATGCAACACCCTTGGCGGGTTTGGCCAGGGGGGTGACGATGGCCGTGGTGCGCGAGGTGTCGAGCGCGAACCCGGCGGTGTAGAAATTGGCACAGGCCACACCTGCCGGGGCCACTGGAGCGGGCGGAGGGCTGGCCGAGGTGCCGGGCGTGCCGGATGCTGTGTCGGCAGTGCCACCGCCGCAACTGGCCAACACCAGGCAGGCCAGCACGAGGCCGACACGTCCTGCAAAACGGCTGCGATTTGGATTCATGTTCCATGCTCCCGGCAAAAGCCCTCTACCCGTGCCCAGGTGGTCACGTGATGGGGCCTCGCGGGGCCATTTTGCGCCGAGGGTGGGCCGCGTTGTTACAAATCATGGGGGTCCTGTTTGCAGAAATTACGTTTCAAGGCACAGGGTGTTGCTTTTGTGCGTGGGGTGGTGGTTGTGCTGTTTGATAAAATGTACAAAGTAAATGGATTTGTACAAATGAAAACCTTGTCTTTGAGCGAGTTCCGGGCTCACACCTCGGAAATGGTCGATCTGGTGCAGCAAGGTGAAACCGTGCGCATCCTGCGGCATGGCAAGCCCGTGGCCGATCTGGTGCCGGTGGCGGCCGACGTGCCGGGGCGTGTGCCCAGCTGGAAGCGGCCCATCGAGCCGCTGCGCGTGGAGCGCCTGGACGGCAGGTCCGGTGCGCGCCGCGTGCTCGATGCACGCGTCCAGGCCCGGTATTGAGCGGGGCACACATGAAGCTGTTGTTTGACACCTCGGCCATCCTCAAGCGCTACCGCGATGAGCCCGGGCGCGAGCGGGTGGCGTCCTTGCTGGCGACGGCCACCGACGTGGTGCTGGCCGACCATTGCAAGGTGGAAATTGCGGCCGGCCTGTGCCAGGATTTGCTGGACCAGGCCATCAGCGCGCAGCAGTACGCACAGGTGATGGCGCTGGTGCACGCCGATTTCGAGGATTTCGCCGTGGCCCGGTTCGACTCCCGCGCCCAGGCGCTGGCCATTGCGGCCATGGAAACCCACCGCCTGCACGCCATGGAGGCGCTGCACATCGGCGCGGCCCAGGCGGCCGAGGTGGATCTGTTTGTCACCGCCGACCCACAACAGGCGCGGGTCGCCCGCGCCGTGGGGCTGAAAACCGAATTGATCGAGGCCTGAAAATGTTGTACCCCGAAGAATTTGACGTGATTGTGGTGGGTGGTGGCCATGCTGGCACCGAGGCTGCGCTGGCCGCTGCGCGCATGGGCTGCACCACGCTGCTGCTCACCCACAACATCGAAACCCTGGGCCAGATGAGCTGCAACCCCAGCATCGGTGGTATTGGCAAAGGCCACCTGGTGAAAGAGGTCGACGCGCTGGGGGGTGCCATGGCGCTGGCCACCGACGAGGGCGGCATTCAGTTTCGCATTCTCAACAGCTCCAAAGGCCCTGCCGTGCGCGCCACCCGCGCCCAGGCCGACCGCATTCTGTATAAGGCCGCGATTCGCCGAATGCTGGAAAACC
>JBGSNW010000414.1:0-4327 GCA_041739435.1 Burkholderiaceae bacterium | reverse complement strand
GCTGGCCGACGCGGCGCAACAACTGGCGCGGCAGGTGGCCACGCTGGCACCCCGGGCGGCGCGCCTGAACAAACAGACACTTCGGGCATTAAATCAGCCTCTGGCCCCCGCCATTGGGTCAATGTCTGCTATTGAATCCATATCGGCCGACGCCTACCGCTACGCCGGCAGTGCCGAGCACCGCGAGGGCGTCACGGCGTTCATCGAAAAACGCCCACCGGTGTTTTGAGTTTTCCACCCGTTTTTTCACACGTTCTTTCGACACGTTTTTTGCCACCGTTCATGCCAAGCCCTTCCAACTCCTCCAACCTGTTCGTGGCGCTGCGTGGCGCATTCCCCGCCGATCTGGACAGCGTCGCGGTGGAAACCGTCGAAGACGACGGCACCAGCCTGCGGTATTCGTGGCGCGACCTCGACCGCGCCACCGCCATGATCGCCAACCTGCTGGACGGGCTGGCGCTGCCCCCGGCCTCGCGCATCGCGGTGCAGGTGGAAAAGTCGGTCGAGGCCATGATGTTGTACCTGGCCACCCTGCGCGCCGGGCACGTGTTCCTGCCGCTGAACACCGCGTACCAGAGCGCCGAGATGGAATACTTCATCGGCAACGCCGAACCGGCGGTGGTGGTGTGCAGCGCAAAAAATTTCGGCTGGGTCAGCAAGATCGCCTTCAAGGCCGGCACGCAGGCCGTGTTCACCCTGAACGAAAACCGCACCGGCAGCCTGCTCGAACGGGCCGCCCATTGCAGCGACCGCCATGCGCCGGTGCCCCGGCAGGCCGACGATCTGGCCGCCATCCTCTACACCAGTGGCACCACCGGGCGCAGCAAGGGCGCGATGCTCACGCACGGCAACCTGCTGTCCAATGCCATGGTGCTCAAGGATTACTGGGGCTGGACGGCCACCGGTGGGCCCAACGGCCGGGGCGATGTGCTGATCCACGCGCTGCCCATCTTTCACGTGCACGGGCTGTTCGTGGCGCTGCACGGCGCGCTGCTCAACGGCAGCAAAATGATCTGGCTGGCCCGCTTTGACCCCAAGGTGGTGGTGCGCAAGCTGCCCGAAGCCACCGTGTTCATGGGCGTGCCCACGCTGTACGTGCGCCTGCTGGCCGAGCCCGGGCTGACGCGCGAGGCCGTGCGCAACATGCGGCTGTTCATCGCCGGGTCGGCGCCGCTGCTGCTGGAGACCTTCAACGCCTGGCGCGAACGCACCGGCCACACCATCCTGGAGCGCTACGGCATGAGCGAGACTGCCATGCTCACCTCCAACCCCTGTGAGCCGGACGCCCGTTACGGCCACCAGGCCGAGCGGCGCGGCGGCACCGTGGGTTTTCCCCTGCCCGGTGTGAGCCTGCGGGTGCAGGACGAGGCCGGCCACGACCTGCCCGTGGGCGAGATCGGCGGCATTCAGGTCAAGGGGCCGAACGTGTTCAAGGGCTACTGGCGCATGCCCGAAAAAACCGCCGAGGAGTTCACCGCCGACGGCTGGTTCAAGACCGGCGACGTGGGCCGGATCGACGAGCGCGGCTACGTGAGCATCGTGGGGCGCAGCAAGGACCTCATCATCAGCGGCGGCTATAACGTGTACCCGGCCGAGATCGAGGGCTTCATCAACGAGCTGCCCGGCGTGGCCGAAAGCGCCGTGGTGGGGGTGCCGCACCCCGACTTCGGCGAGGTGGGCGTGGCCGTGGTGATCGCCAGGCCCGGCGTGCGGCTGGAGCCCGAGGCCATCGTGGCGGCGCTCAAGGCGCGGCTCGCCAACTTCAAGATTCCGAAAAAGTGCGTCGTGGTGGACGAGCTGCCGCGCAACACCATGGGCAAGGTGCAAAAGAACCTGCTGCGCGAGCAGCACAAGGCCTTGTTCGTTTGACGGTGCCGGTCGGGGACATTCTCCGGTAGCACAAACGGTTCAACGGGCGCACAATGCCGGGACCGAAAAACAAAGGCGCCCATGCAGGCGTCGCGCTGAACGAGGAGGGGAACCGTGCAACCCACACGCCCACTGGCGGCAACCGGCAGCTTCCATGCATCCGCGTGGCCTCGCCGCGGGCTGGCCGCGGATTTTGACGCCATCCGCCACCGTACCCAGGAACTGGCCGAACCCCTGAGCGCCGAGGACTGCCAGGTGCAGTCCATGCCGGACGCGAGCCCTGTGAAGTGGCATCTGGCGCACGTGACCTGGTTTTTCGAAACCTTTGTGCTCGAACGCTTTGAGCCGGGGTTTCGCCCGTTTCATCCGGCGTATCGCGTGCTGTTCAACAGCTACTACAACGCTGTGGGAGCGAAGCATCCGCGACCGCAGCGCGGCCAGATCACGCGGCCTTCGCTTCGGGAGGTGCTGGCCTGGCGCGCCCAGGTGGACGAGCGCATGGGGGCACTGCTGGCGGGCGACGTGACCCCCGAGATGGCATCGCTGACCGTGCTGGGCCTGCAGCATGAGCAGCAGCACCAGGAGCTGCTGCTCAACGATGTGAAGCACCTGCTGTCGTGCAATCCGTTGCACCCTGTGTACCGCGCCACTTGGCCGCTGGCGGCTGTGGCCCCCGCGCCAGCAACCTGGCTGCCCTACCCCGGTGGCGAGGCGCCCATCGGTCATGCGGGCAGGGGTTTTGCGTTTGACAACGAACTGCCGCGGCACGCGCAACTCCTGGCGCCGTACGCGCTGTGCAACCGACTGGTCACGCACGGCGAGTGGGCCGATTTCATGGCCGACGGCGGTTACCGTGACCCGCGCTGGTGGCTCGCTGCCGGGTGGGACTGGCGGTGCGCGCAGGGCGTGGAGGCGCCGTTGTACTGGCAGCGCGGTGGCGGCGGGTCGTCGGGCGACGACTGGCACAGCTTCACACTGCATGGTCTGGTGCCCATCGACCGGCACACGCCCATCACCCACATCAGCTATTACGAGGCCGACGCCTACGCCCGATGGCGGTCTGCCGCAGACTCGGTTTTTTCAGGCGCGCGCCTGCCGACCGAGGCCGAATGGGAGGCCGCCGTGGCGCCGCAGGCGGCTGCATTGACCGCCAGCGGCAATTTTCTGGAATCGGGTGCGCTGCATCCCATGCCGTTGTCCAGCTCCCGCAGCGGACTGGTGCAGGCGCTGGGGGACGTGTGGGAATGGACGGCGTCGAGCTACAGCCCTTACCCCGGGTACCGACCCTGGGGCGGTGCCGTCGGTGAGTACAACGGCAAGTTCATGGTCAACCAGACGGTGCTGCGTGGGGGCTCATGTGCCACGCCCGCGTCACACATCCGTGCCACCTACCGCAATTTCTTTCCGACGGACGCGCGCTGGCAGTTCAGCGGGATGCGCCTGGCGCGTGACCTTGCTTGAGGGCACACGCCCGGATGGGTTGTTGAATGCTACTTAAAGGATAGCAAAATATCACCATTTGGCGGGGGCTAACCGCCAATTTTGTTGATAAATCTCAGCGCAGCACCAGCACCGGAATGTGCGAATGGGTGAGCACCTGCTGGGTCTCGCTGCCCAGCAGCAGCCGCTTGAGGCCGCGCCGGCCGTGCGAGGCCATCACGATCAGGTCGCACTTGTGCTTCTTGGCCGCGGCAATCACCGCTTCGGCCACCAGATCGGACTTGACCGTGACGGCCTTGACCCGCACGCCCTTGCCCTCGCCGGTGGTCTTGATGGCGTCCACGATGGCCTGTGCATCGTCGGCCCACTGCTTTTCCACCCGGGAGACGTCCTGCACCGACAGTGGCAACCCGCCTTCAAAGTAGCTTTGCGGATAGCGTGGGATGACTTTCAGCGCCACCAGCTCGGCGTCACACAGCCCGGCCAGGGCAATGCCGCTGGACACGGCTTTTTTGGACAGCGATGAGCCGTCGGTCGCGACAAGAATCTTTTTGTACATCACGGACTCCTTGGGGTTGATGGTTTGAGGTTAGCCCTGGCACCGGGTTGTGCATTGATCCATGTCAAGTATTTTGACGGGATTCGATGTACGCTTGGCGCATGCCGATTTCCGCCATCCAGGCACTGCCCGCCAGACCTGCCCACGTGCTGGACACTGGCGCGGACCCGGGCCATTTGCGGGTGCTGGACGACGCGGCCGAGTGGTCGGCGTTCAGTCGTCCCAGCGCGAATGCGAACGGGTGCTGGGAGTCCCAGGTGGTGATCGAAGGCATGCACTGCGCCGCCTGCGCCCTCACCATCGAACAGGCGTTGCGCGCGGTGCCCGGGGTGCGGGCTGCCGAGGTCAATTCAGCCTCCCGGCGCGCCCACATTACCTGGGCTGACGCCGCGGTCAAACCCTCGCAATGGATGGACGCGGTGCGGCGCGCTGGATACCGCGCCTTGCCCGCGGGCGACA
>JBGSNW010000343.1:0-2951 GCA_041739435.1 Burkholderiaceae bacterium | reverse complement strand
TCCGGCGCCGGCTTGGTCAAGGTGCTGATGACCTGCAAGCATGATGTCAAACGCGTCACCATCGACCCCAGTCTGCTGGCCGAGGACAAAGACATGCTGGAAGACCTGGTAGCCGCTGCGTTCAACGCCGCCGTGCGCAAGGCCGAGGAAACTTCAGCCGAGAAAATGGGCAAGATCACAGCCGGTATGCCCGGTTTGCCGGGTGGGATGAAGTTCCCTTTTTAGAAGACTACCGAACACGCGTGATCCGTCGTTGGGCGGTGCGCGCAATCCTCACGTACAGGTAGTACGTTCCGGTTGCTGTGCTCCGTCCGCCTAGGCTGACGCGTGTTCGCTACGCCCGAAACGATTTTGGCCGCTAAACCCAACACTTTTTCTATCCATGTCCGACACCAACGCGCTTGAAGTTCTGGTGCAGTCGCTCAAGCGGCTGCCGGGCGTGGGTGTGAAGTCGGCGCAGCGCATAGCGTTTCATTTGCTGCAGCATGACCGCCCTGGCGCGCAGGCGCTGGCGCACGCCTTGTCCCATGCGGTGCAGGCCGTGCAGCACTGCGAGCGTTGCCACACCTTTACGGAAGGCAAGGTGTGCGCCACGTGTCTGGACGAGCGCCGGGATGCCACCCAGTTGTGTGTGGTGGAAACCCCGGCCGACCAGTCGGCGCTGGAGCGCACCGGGGCCTACAAGGGGCTTTACTTTGTGCTGATGGGCAAACTCAGCCCCTTGGACGGTGTCGGTCCCCACGACATTGGCTTGAAGAAGTTGTTTGACCGGGCACTTGATGGCACGGTGCAAGAAGTCATTTTGGCCACCAACTTCACCGCCGAGGGTGAAGCCACGGCGCACGTCATCAGTGAAGGCCTCAAAGCCCGTGGCCTGCAACTGACCCGCCTGGCGCGGGGTGTGCCAGTGGGCAGTGAACTGGAATATGTAGATTTGGGCACCATCGCGCATGCGCTGGTTGACCGGCGTTGAAACGTTGCATTTTTATGGAGAAACAGGCATGACCTACGCCCACTTTACCCTGGCTTATTGGTGTGTTCTGGTGGCGGCGCTGCTGCCTATTGTCTGTGCCGCCATCGCCAAATGGGGCATGTTTGGCAAGCCCCGGCGTGACGGTGGCTTTGATAACGACAACCCGCGTGCCTGGCTCGCCCGCCAGACCGACTGGCGCGCCCGCGCCAACGCCGCGCAGGCCAACAGCTTTGAGGCGCTGCCGTTCTACATCGGCGCGGTTGTTATCGCACACCAGTTGGGCGCGCCACAGGTGCGGCTTGATGTGCTGGCCTTCATTTACATTGTGTTGCGACTGCTCTACATCATGATGTACGTGGCAGGGCTGCCGATGATGCGTTCCGTCGTCTGGACGCTGGCCTTCTTCGTGAACGTGGCCATTCTGTTCGCGGGTTATCGCTGACGCCGTTCAACTTACGTGGAAACCCGCACGGGATGTTCCGGATGCGGTGCCGGTGCCGCATTGCTACGCTCGGAGCCAACTTCGAAAAGAACGAGAGAGGCTTCCATGTACCGCATCCCGCTGACCCGCAGAAATTTTGGCGCCCTGAGTGCCGCGACCGTTGCCACGCTCGCCGCACCCATGCTCGCGGCGCAGGCGCGGCCCGAAAAAACCAGGGTGGCGATTGCCGTGGGGGGCAAGGCGTCGTTTTATTACCTGCCCCTGACCATTGCCGAGCAGTTGGGCTACTTCAAGGCCGAGGGGCTCGAGGTGGAAATCAGCGACTTTGCCGGTGGCTCGCGCGCATTGCAGGCCGTGGTGGGTGGCTCGGCCGACGTGGTGAGCGGTGCCTACGAGCACACCATCAACCTGCAAAGCAAGGGGCAGCCGTTCCAGGCCTTCGTGCTGCAGGGCCGGGCGCCAGCGATCTCGCTGGGGGTGTCCACCCGCACCATGGCGTCGTACAAGACGGTGGCCGATCTCAAGGGCAAAAAAATCGGTGTCACCGCGCCGGGTTCGTCCACCAACATGGTGGCCAACCTCGTGCTCTCGCGCGTGGGCCTGAAGGCGGCCGACGTGAGCTTCATCGGTGTGGGCACCTCGGCCGGCGCGCTGGCCGCCATGCGCTCGGGGCAGATCGACGCCATCAGCAACATCGATCCGGTGATGACCATGCTGGAGCAAAAGGGCGACGTGAAGATCATCGCCGACACCCGCACGCTCAAGGGCACGCAGGCGGTGTTTGGCGGCCCGATGCCGGCCGGCTGCCTGTACGCGCCGCTTGATTTCACCCAGAAAAACCCGGGCACCTGCCAGGCCCTGGCCAACGCTATGGTGCACGCCCTCAAATGGCTGCAGACCGCCGGCCCGAGCGACATCATCAAGACCGTGCCGGAGTCGTACCTCCTGGGCGACCGGGGGCTGTACCTGGCCGCCTTCGACAAGGTGCGCGAAGCCATTGCGGTCGACGGCGTCATTCCCGACGACGGCGCCAAAACGGCGCTGCGGGCCCTGGCCAGCTTTGATGCGAACGTCAAGCCCGAAAAAATCGAACTCGCGCGAACCTACACCAACGAATTTTCCCGCAAGGCCAAAGACAAGTTCAAGGCATGAGCCTACCGGGGCCACAGGCCGAGGTTGTGAACAGCGCTGCGCACGCGCTGGATCTGTGCAACATCACCTGCACCTTTCGCGCCAGTGACGGCTCGGCACGCGGCTACACCGCGGTGGGCAACACCAGCCTGCGGGTGGGCGCGGGCGAGTTCGTGTCGGTGGTGGGGCCCACGGGCTGCGGCAAATCAACCCTGCTCAACATCGGTGCTGGCTTGCTGGCCCCCACGGCGGGCGACGTGCGCGTGTTCGGTGAACCACTGTCGGGCGTCAATGCGCGCGCGGGCTACATGTTCCAGTCCGACGCCTTGCTGCCCTGGCGCACGGCGCTGGACAACGTCATGCTGGGCCTGCAATACCGCGGGGTGCCCGACGCCGACGCCCGCG
>JBGSNW010000333.1:0-18262 GCA_041739435.1 Burkholderiaceae bacterium | reverse complement strand
CCCGGCGCCTCCGACCTGCCGGGTCTGGAGGTGGCTGGCGTCATCGAGTCGGGCGATGCCCAAGCGATGTTGCAGGTGGGCCTGAAGATGGGCGACCGGGTGTGCGCGCTGGTGGCCGGTGGCGGTTACGCGCAGTTTTGCACCGCGCCGGTGGGCCAGTGTCTGCCGGTGCCCGAAGGTTGGGACGACGTGTCTGCGGCTTCCTTGCCCGAGACGTTTTTCACCGTCTGGAGCAACGTGTTTGACCGCGCGCGGCTGCAGCCGGGTGAAACGTTCCTGGTTCAGGGCGGCACCAGCGGTATCGGCGTGACCGCGATCCAGATGGCCAAGGCCCTCGGTGCCCGGGTGATCGCCACCGCGGGCAGCGACGAAAAATGCGCGGCCTGTCGTGCGCTCGGGGCGGATGAAGCCATCAACTACAAGACCCACGATTTCGTTGAAGAGGTCAAACGCATCACCGGGGGTGCGGGCGTTGACGTGATTCTGGACATGGTGGCGGGCAGCTACGTGGCGCGCGAGGTGCAGTCGCTGGCCGAGGACGGCCGGCTCGTGATCATTGCAGTGCAGGGTGGTGTCAAGAGCGAGATCAACGCCGGTCTGGTGCTGCGCAAGCGTCTGACGGTCACGGGTTCGACCCTGCGCCCACGTCCGGTGGCGTTCAAGGCCGCCATCGCCAGCTCGCTCCGCGAGAAGGTCTGGCCCCTGCTGGCCTCGAAGGCCATCAGGCCGGTGATCCACAGCACGTTTGTCGCGCAGGGCGATGCCCACGGATCGGGCGCCGCCGCGGCCCATGCGCTGATGGAAACCAACCAGCATGTCGGCAAGATCGTCCTGACCTGGTGAAACCATGAAGAAGCTGATTGCCGGAAACTGGAAGATGAATGGCGGGCTCGCCGCCAACGAGGCCCTGATGGGTGCGCTGCGTGCCGGGCTGTCAGGCCCGGCTTGCGACGTGGCCGTGTGTGTCCCGGCCCCGTACCTGGCGCAGGTCGGAGCGCTGGCGGACGACGCCATCGCGCTGGGTTCGCAGGACGTGTCCGCGCACGAACAGGGGGCGTACACCGGCGAGGTGTCGGCTGCCATGCTGCGCGATTTCGGTGTGCGTTACGCCATCGTCGGGCATTCGGAGCGCAGGCAGTATCACGCCGAGTCGGATGCGGTGGTGGCCCTGAAGGCGCAGCGCGCCCTGGCCAGCGGCATCACGCCCATCGTCTGCGTGGGCGAAACCCTGGCGGAGCGTGAGGCGGGCGACACCGAGAACGTGGTCAAACGCCAGCTTGCGGCGGTGATCCACGCCAACGGGCATTGCATCAGCGAGGTGGTGGTGGCCTATGAACCGGTCTGGGCCATCGGGACCGGGAAAACCGCCACACCCCAGCAGGCCCAGCAGGTGCATGCGGTGTTGCGTGCGCAGCTCCATGCGGCCAGTGCGCATTCAGACCGTATCCGCATCCTGTATGGCGGCAGCATGAACGCTGGCAACGCGGCCGAGTTGATGGCACAGCCCGACATTGATGGCGGCCTGATTGGCGGGGCTTCGCTCAAGCCCGAGGATTTTCTCAAAATTATTGCTGCAGCCCTCTGAAAAGGTTGTAGTTTGCTACGTATTTAGGAGTTATTTGATGAACGTCGTACTCACCATCGTGCTGGCCGTGCAGATTCTTTCGGCCCTCGCGATGATCGGGCTGATTCTGGTGCAGCATGGCAAGGGCGCCGACATGGGCGCCGCGTTCGGCAGTGGCGGCTCCGGCAGCCTGTTTGGCGCCAGTGGCAGCGCAAATTTCCTGTCGCGCGCCACGGCCGTGCTGGCGGTGGTGTTTTTCATCTGCACGCTGATGCTGGCCTACTTCGGCAACCTGGCGCCGTCCACGCCGTCCTCCAGCAGTGTGCTGGAACGTGCCGCGGCGGTCGCTCCGGTGTCCCCGGCTTCGGGTGCTGCCGCGCAGATTCCGGCCGGTGGCTCCAATGTGGCGCCAGCGGCATCCGCGCCGGCGTTGCCTGCTTCGGGCGCCGCTCAGATTCCAACGCGCTGACAACGTCGATATTGGTGAAATGCCATCAGGAAACTCAGGGTTTTCGAGGTAAACTAGCACTCTGTCGGGAGAGCCAAGCCGCAAGGCGTTCCTCATGCAATCCAGGCATCGAAAACCGCCGTCGTGGTGAAATTGGTAGACACGCTATCTTGAGGGGGTAGTGGCGAAAGCTGTGCGAGTTCGAGTCTCGCCGACGGCACCAACAACAAGCCTGCCGGGCTGTGTTCGGGCAGGCATCCGGTGACTAATTTTTCAAGATGAGCCTCGATCAGTACCTCCCTGTTCTCCTGTTCATCTTGGTTGGCATCGCGGTTGGCGTACTTCCTCAGGCGTTGGGCTATTTCCTGGGTCCGAACCGGCCTGACCCGGAAAAAAATTCTCCTTACGAATGTGGCTTCGAGGCCTTCGAGGACGCGCGGATGAAGTTCGACGTGCGCTACTACCTCGTCGCCATCCTGTTCATCCTGTTCGATCTTGAAATCGCCTTTCTTTTTCCCTGGGCCGTGGCGCTCAAGGAGGTCGGGCCGCTGGGCTTTTGGGCCGCGGTGTTTTTCCTGGCGATTCTGGTCGTGGGCTTTGTCTACGAATGGAAAAAGGGCGCCCTGGACTGGGAATGAACGCTTTGTACGAGGGCTGATGCCATGATTGAAGGCGTAATGAAAGAGGGCTTCGTCACCACCAGTTACGACACGGTGGTGAACTGGGCCAAGACCGGATCACTCTGGCCGATGACGTTTGGCCTGGCCTGCTGTGCGGTCGAGATGATGCACGCCGCCGCGGCGCGCTACGATCTGGCCCGCTTTGGCGCCGAGGTGTTTCGCGCCAGTCCGCGCCAGTCCGACCTGATGATCGTGGCGGGCACTTTGTGCAACAAGATGGCGCCAGCCCTGCGCAAGGTCTATGACCAGATGAGCGAGCCGCGCTGGGTGTTGAGCATGGGGTCGTGCGCCAATGGCGGTGGCTATTACCACTACAGCTATTCCGTGGTGCGCGGCTGTGACCGCATCGTGCCCGTTGACGTGTACGTGCCAGGCTGTCCGCCGACCGCCGAGGCGCTGATCTACGGGATCATCCAGCTGCAACAAAAAGTCCGTCGCACGCAGACCATTGCGCGCGTCTGAAGCGCACTTCAGAGGAAGACCGATGACAGTATTTGCCGTAGAGCCCGAAGCCACCAGGGATGCAGTTGCTTCCGCCCTGGGCGACAAGGCGCGCCGGGTGTCCGTCAGCCTCGGTGAGGTGGTGGTCGAGGTCGCGGCGCAGGATTACCTCGCAGCGGCCCGTATCCTGCGCGACGCCCCCGGCTGCCGGTTCGAGCAACTGATGGACCTTTGTGGTGTCGACTATTCGGCTTATGGCAACGAGGGTTGTGAAGGTCCGCGGTATTGCGTGGTGCTGCACCTGCTGTCGGTGTCCGTCAACCAGCGGCTGCGCTTGAAGGTGTTCGCGCCTGACGACGATTTCCCCGTGGTGCAGTCCGTCGTCAGCGTGTGGCGAGCCGCCAATTGGTACGAGCGCGAGGCGTTCGATCTGTATGGCATCGTCTTCGAAGGCCACGACGACCTGCGCCGCATCCTCACCGATTACGGCTTCATCGGGCACCCGTTCCGCAAGGATTTCCCGGTCAGCGGACACGTCGAAATGCGTTACGACGCGGAGCAGCGGCGCGTGATTTACCAGCCGGTGACGATCGAACCTCGCGAGGTCACGCCACGGATCGTCCGTGAAGAGCACTACGGAGGCCTGAACTGACCATGGCCGAAATCAAGAACTACACACTCAATTTTGGCCCTCAACACCCGGCAGCGCACGGCGTGCTGCGTCTGGTGCTCGAGCTTGATGGCGAGGTTGTGCAGCGCGCCGACCCGCACATCGGCCTGTTGCACCGTGCGACCGAGAAACTGGCGGAAAGCAAGACCTACATCCAGTCGCTGCCCTACATGGACCGCCTGGACTACGTGTCGATGATGTGCAACGAGCAGGCCTACTGCCTGGCCATCGAGAAACTGCTCGGCATTGAGGTGCCGTTGCGTGCCAAGTACATCCGCACCCTGTTCGCCGAGATCACGCGCCTGCTCAATCACCTGATGTGGCTGGGCTCGCATGGCAATGACTGCGGCAGCTCAACCATCCTGATGTACACCTTCCGGGAGCGTGAAGACCTGTTCGACATGTACGAGGCTGTGAGCGGCGCGCGCATGCACGCGGCGTATTTCCGGCCCGGTGGCGTTTACCGTGATCTGCCCGACAGCATGCCGCAGCACCAACTGGGCAAGATCCACAACGCCAAGGCGGTGGCGCAACGCAATGCCGCGCGCCAGGGCACGCTGCTCGACTTCATTGAAGATTTTTGCGATCGCTTTCCCCGGTGTGTCGACGAGTACGAAACCCTGCTGACCGACAACCGCATCTGGAAGCAGCGCACGGTGGGCATCGGCGTGGTCACGGCCGAACGCGCGCTGAACCTGGGCATGACCGGCCCCATGCTGCGCGGCTCCGGCGTTGCCTGGGACCTGCGCAAGCACCAGCCCTACGACGCCTACGCCCATGTGGACTTCGACATTCCCGTCGGCAAGACCGGCGACAGCTACGACCGCTATCTGGTGCGCGTGCAGGAGATGCGGGAATCCCAGCGGATCATCAAGCAGTGTGTTGCCTGGCTGCGCGCCAACCCGGGGCCCGTCATCACCGACAACCACAAGGTGGCACCGCCGGCGCGCGAGACCATGAAGTCCAGCATGGAGGAGCTGATCCACCATTTCAAGCTGTTCACCGAAGGTTTCCACGTCCCTGAAGGTGAGGCTTACGCCGCGGTGGAGCATCCCAAGGGCGAGTTCGGCATTTATTTGGTGAGCGATGGGGCGAACAAGCCCTATCGGCTGAAAATTCGCGCTCCCGGCTTCGCGCACCTCGCCACGCTGGACGAGTTGGCCCGCGGCCACATGCTGGCCGACGCCGTGGCCATCATCGGCACCCTGGACATTGTGTTTGGAGAGATTGATCGATGATCCCGGAATCCATCAAGGCGCGCTTCGACAAGGAAGTCGCCAAATACCCGGCCGAGCAGAAGCAGTCTGCCGTCATGGCCTGTCTGACCATCGTTCAGCATGAGTTGGGCCACGTGAGCCATGAGAGCGAACAAGAAGTGGCCGAATACCTGGAGATGCCGGTCATGGCCGTGCATGAGGTCACGACCTTCTACAACATGTACAACCAGCGGCCGGTGGGACAGTTCAAGCTCAACGTCTGCACCAACCTGCCGTGTCAGCTTCGTGATGGCGCCCGGGCTTTGCAGCATCTGGAGTACAAGCTCGGCATCGCCATGGGCGAGACCACGGCCGACGGCCTGTTCACCTTGCAGCAAAGCGAATGCCTGGGCGCTTGTGCGGACTCGCCGGTGATGCTGGTCAATGACCGCACCATGTGCAGCTTCATGAGCAACGACAAGCTGGACCAGTTGATCGACGGCCTGCGCGCAGCGGGGGGCAAATGATGACCGCGGACCAGATCCTTGCGCAGTTTGCCGCCACAGGCGTGCAAACCTGCTTTCACGACCGGCACATCAGTCCCCAGATCTATGCCGGGCTCGACGGACAGAACTGGCACCTTCGCGATTACGAAGCCCGTGGTGGGTACCTGGCGCTGCGCAAGATCCTCGGCAAGGACGGCGGGGAGGGCATGACCCAGGACCAGGTGATCGCCACCGTCAAGGAGTCCGCCTTGCGCGGGCGTGGTGGCGCGGGCTTTCCCACGGGACTGAAATGGAGCTTCATGCCGCGCCAGTTTCCCGGGCAGAAGTACCTGGTCTGCAACTCCGACGAGGGCGAGCCCGGCACCTGCAAGGACCGCGACATCCTGATGTACAACCCGCACATCATGATCGAAGGCATGGCGATCGCCGCCTATGCCATGGGCATCACGGTGGGGTACAACTACATCCATGGCGAGATTTTTCAGGCCTACGATCGTTTCGAGGCCGCGCTGGAAGAAGCCCGCGCGGCCGGTCTGCTGGGCAACAACATCCTGGGCAGCAGCTTCAGCTTCCAGCTGCATGCGCACCATGGTTTTGGCGCCTATATTTGTGGCGAGGAAACGGCGCTGCTCGAATCCCTGGAAGGCAAGAAGGGGCAGCCCCGCTTCAAGCCGCCCTTTCCCGCCAGCTTTGGCCTGTACGGCAAACCCACCACCATCAACAACACCGAAACGTTTGCGGCCGTGCCGTGGATCATCCGCAACGGTGGCCAGGCCTACCTGGAATGCGGCAAACCCAACAACGGCGGGACCAAGATCTATTCGGTCAGCGGGGACGTCGAGCGCCCTGGCAACTACGAAGTCCCGATGGGCACGCCGTTTGCCAAGCTCCTGGAACTGGCCGGCGGGGTCCGCCATGGGCGCCAGCTCAAGGCCGTGATCCCCGGGGGGTCTTCGGCTCCCGTGCTGCCGGCCCGCATCGTCATGGACTGCACCATGGACTACGACTCCATCGCCAAGGCCGGGTCCATGCTTGGCTCGGGTGCGGTGATCGTGCTCGATGACACGCGCTGCATGGTCAAGTCGCTGCAGCGCCTGAGCTATTTCTACATGCACGAGTCCTGTGGCCAATGCACGCCATGCCGCGAGGGGACGGGATGGCTGTCGCGCGTGGTCGACCGTATCGAAAACGGTCAGGGACGTGCCGAAGATCTGGACCTGCTGGACAACGTGGCCGAGAACATTCAGGGGCGCACCATCTGCGCGCTCGGGGACGCGGCGGCCATGCCGGTGCGGGCCATGATCAAGCATTTCCGTCCCGAATTCGAACATCACGTGACCCACAAGACCTGCATGGTCCCGGCTTACATCTGATTGAACTGCGCACCATGGTTGAAATAGAACTCGACGGGCAGAAGGTGGAGGTGCTGGAAGGCAGCATGGTCATGCACGCTGCTGAAAAGGCGGGCACCTACATTCCCCATTTCTGCTATCACAAGAAACTTTCCATTGCGGCCAACTGCCGCATGTGTCTGGTCGACATCGAAAAGGCGCCCAAGGCCATGCCGGCCTGCGCCACCCCCGTGACGCAGGGCATGATCGTGCGCACCAAAACCGACAAGGCGGTGAAGGCACAAAAGTCGGTCATGGAGTTCCTGCTCATCAACCACCCGCTCGATTGCCCGATCTGCGATCAGGGGGGCGAATGCCAGTTGCAGGATCTGGCCGTGGGTTATGGCGGCTCGTCCTCTCGCTACCAGGAAGAAAAACGCGTGGTGTTCCACAAGGACGTGGGCCCACTGGTCTCCATGGAAGAGATGAGCCGCTGCATCCACTGCACCCGTTGTGTGCGTTTCGGGCAAGAGATCGCCGGTGTCATGGAGCTGGGAATGTCCCACCGGGGCGAGCATTCCGAGATTGAAACCTTTGTTGGCCATTCCGTGGATTCCGAGCTTTCGGGCAACATGATCGACATCTGCCCCGTCGGGGCGTTGACCAGCAAACCGTTCCGTTACCAGGCCCGTACCTGGGAGCTGAGCCGACGCAAGTCGGTGTCGCCACACGACTCCACCGGCGCCAATCTCGTCGTCCAGGTGAAGAATCAAAAGGTCATGCGTGTCGTGCCCCTGGAGAATGAGGCCGTCAACGAATGCTGGATTGCCGACCGCGATCGTTTCTCCTATGAGGCGCTGGACAGCGAGGAGCGCCTGACCCAGCCCATGCTGAAGCAGGGAGGCGAGTGGCAGGTGGTCGACTGGCAGACCGCGCTGGAATACGTGGCCAACGGCCTGCGGCAGATTCGCAACGACCATGGCGCCGGCGCCATCGGCTCGCTGGTCAGTCCGCACAGCACCGTGGAAGAGCTTCACCTCGCCGCATCACTGATGCGCGGCCTGGGCAGCGACAACATTGACCATCGCCTGCGGAATGCCGAATTTCCAAAGCCCGAAAGCGACGCTTCCGGCGCTCCAGCCGTGCGATGGCTGGGTGTCCCGATCGCCGCGCTGTCACAGATGCAGCGCGTGCTGGTGGTGGGGTCCAACCTGCGCAAGGACCATCCCCTGTTTGCCCAGCGCATCCGGCAGTCCGTGCGGCGCGGCGCGCAGCTCAATGCCATCACATCGAAGCGGCTGCTGGGCAGCGCCAATGCCTGGGCCATTCCCCTGGCGAACGCGCAGACCGTTGATGCCCCTCAGTGGGTGCAGGTCCTGGCGAATGTGGCGGCTGCGGTGGCCGCCGAAAAAGGCGTGAAAGCGCCGGCGGCGGGAGAAGCGAACGCACAGGCGCAGGCGATGGCCAAGTCCATGATGGGCGGTGAACGCAAGGCCATCCTGCTGGGCAACGCTGCTGCGCACCATGCCAATGCCTCCAGCCTGTTGGCACTGGCCAACTGGATCGCTGAGCAAACTGGCGCCAGCATTGGTTATCTCACCGAAGCGGCCAATACCGTTGGCGCGCAATGGGTCGGGGCGCAGCCCTTGGCTGCTGGCCTCAACGCGGGGCAGATGCTGGCGGGTGGCCTCAAAGCCGCCGTGCTGCTCAACACCGAGCCCGAGTTCGACTCCACTGCCGGGGCCCTCGCCAAGGAATCCCTGGGCAAGGTCGATCTGGTGGTCACGCTGAGCCCTTTCAAGGCCAACATGGCATTCAGTGATGTGCTGCTGCCCATCGCGCCATTCACCGAGACCTCCGGCAGCTTCGTCAATGCGGAAGGCCGTCTGCAAAGCTTTCACGCGGTCGCCAAGCCGCTGGGCGAGACGCGGCCCGGGTGGAAGGTGTTGCGCGTGCTGGGCAATCTGCTGGGTCTGCCGGGTTTTGAATTCGAGACCTCGCAGCAGGTGCTGGCGGTGGCCACGGCTGCTCCGCTGCAACTCTCCAACGCCACCCGTGCGGCCATCATGCTGGATGCGTCGGCGACCGAACCGGTGGTGGCCTCCATCTATCAACTCGACAGTCTGGTTCGCCGCGCGCCGTCGCTGCAGCAAACGGCCGATGCACGTGAAGGGGTCGCCGCATGATCGATGCGCTGTACAACGGGGGCCTGAACCTGCTGGCGGCCGACTGGTGGTCCACATTGGCCTGGCCGGTGATCTGGAATCTGATCAAAATTGTCTGCGTGCTGGCGCCGCTGATGGGGGCCGTGGCGTATCTGACGCTCTGGGAGCGCCGCTTCCTGGGGTTCATCCAGGTGCGCCTGGGGCCCAACCGCGTGGGTCCTTTCGGGCTGTTGCAGCCGATTGCCGACGGCCTCAAGCTTCTCACCAAGGAAATCATTCAGCCGACCGCGGCCGCCAAGGGCCTGTTCGTTCTGGGGCCCATCATGGCCATCATGCCGGCATTGGCGGCTTGGGTGGTCATTCCGTTCGGTCCCGACGTGGCGCTGACCAATGTCAACGCCGGTCTGCTGCTGATCATGGCCATCACTTCCATCGAGGTCTATGGCGTGATCATTGCCGGTTGGGCATCGAACTCGAAATACGCCTTCCTGGGCGCATTGCGCGCTTCGGCGCAGATGGTCAGCTATGAAATCGCCATGGGATTTTGTTTCCTGGTGGTGCTCATGGTTTCGGGCAGCATGAACCTGACGGACATCGTGGAAGGGCAGGGCAAGGGCTACTTCAGCGCCATGGGGCTGAACATCCTCTCCTGGAACTGGCTGCCATTGTTGCCCATCTTCATGGTCTATCTGATTTCGGGCGTGGCCGAGACCAACCGTCATCCTTTCGACGTGGTCGAAGGCGAGGCGGAGATTGTTGCCGGGCACATGGTCGAGTATTCCGGCATGGGCTTTGCCATTTTCTTCCTGGCCGAATACGCCAGCATGTGGCTGGTTTCGATTCTGGCCGTCGTCATGTTCCTGGGTGGCTGGCTCCCGCCCATTGACAGCGCGCTGTTCAATGCCATCCCGGGCTGGATATGGCTTGGTCTGAAAACCTTTGTGGTGGTCTCCATGTTCATCTGGATCCGCGCCACCTTTCCGCGTTTCCGCTACGACCAGATCATGCGCCTGGGCTGGAAGATCTTCATTCCGGTCACGCTGGTGTGGCTACTTATTGTTGGCATCTGGATGCAGACGCCGTGGAACATCTGGAATTGAACATGCGTCTCCGCGTTCATCACTTCATGCATTCGCCAGTTTTTGACGAGGGGCCGTCGGGCTTGGGTTGGCCTGGCGACTGCCGAGGAGCAGGACTATGACCACCGCGACCGCTTCGACCTTTTCCGTCAAGGACTTCATCAAGAGCTTCATGCTGGTGGAGCTCTTCAAAGGCATGGTCCTGACCGGCCGCTATGCGTTTGCGCGCAAGGTGACGCTCCAGTACCCGGAAGAAAAAACGCCGTTGTCACCGCGCTTTCGGGGTTTGCACGCCTTGCGTCGCTATGAAAACGGCGAAGAACGCTGTATCGCCTGCAAGCTGTGCGAGGCGGTGTGCCCGGCCCTGGCCATCACGATCGAGTCCGACGTTCGTGCCGACGGCAGCCGTCGCACGACCCGCTATGACATCGATCTGACCAAGTGCATTTTCTGCGGATTCTGCGAAGAAAGCTGCCCCGTGGACTCCATCGTCGAGACACATATCTTTGAATATCACGGTGAAAAACGCGGCGACCTCTATTTCACGAAGGAAATGCTGCTGGCCGTGGGTGATCGCTACGAAACCGAAATTGCGGCGGCCAAGGCGGCCGACGCGAAGTACCGCTGAAAGCTGATCGATGGACGTCAAGACCGGTTTCTTCTATGTTTTTTCGGTAGTGCTGCTGTTCGCGGCGTTTCGGGTCATCACGGCCCGCAACCCGGTGCACGCCGTGCTGTTTCTGATGTTGTCGTTCTCGCAGGCGGCCGCCATCTGGCTGCTGCTGAAGGCGGAATTCCTGGCCATCACGCTGGTGCTCGTGTACCTGGGCGCGGTGATGGTGCTGTTCCTGTTTGTCGTCATGATGTTGGACATTTCGATTGATGCTTTACGACGGGGCTTCTGGAAACACTTCCCTTGGGCGGCCATTCTTGGTGCGATCGTCGTGCTGGAGATGGCGGGTGTGCTGCTTGCGGGTTTTCGCATTTCCGACGAACCCAAGGTGGTTCAGGGTCTCGGACAGGCAGCGGTCGAGATATCCAACTCCAAGGAACTGGGCAAACTGCTCTACACCCAGTATGTCTATCCCATTCAGGTGGCGGCGGTCATTCTGCTGGTGGCCATGATTGCAGCGATCGCGCTCACACTGCGGGCACGAAAGGACTCCAAGGCCATTGATCCTTCCATCCAGGTGCGTGTGCGTGCCAGCGATCGACTGTCCGTCGTCCGGATGGACCCGACACGCAGTGCGCCGGTCGTCACGCCGACCGCAGAAGAAAGCAAGCCATGACATTGACTCTCGGGCATTACCTGACGCTGGGGGCCATGCTGTTTGCACTGGCGGTGATCGGCATTTTCCTGAATCGGAAAAATCTGATCGTGTTGCTGATGGCCATCGAACTCATGCTGCTGGCCGTCAACATGAATTTTGTGGCGTTTTCCCACTACCTGGGTGACATGCACGGACAGGTGTTCGTGTTCTTCATCCTGACCGTGGCGGCGGCCGAGTCGGCCATCGGCCTGGCGATCCTCGTGCTGCTGTTCCGCAACAAGTCCAGCATCAACGTGGATGAACTCAACACGCTCAAGGGCTGAGGCGAGACAACAAAAATGAGTGCAACCCTTTCCGCATCCACACTCCTTGCCGTTCCACTCGCACCGCTTGCCGGATCGCTGCTGGCGGGTATTTTCGGGACGGCCTTTGGTGGCAACTGGATCGGCCGTCGGCTGAGCCACACGCTGACCATTCTGGGCGTGCTGGTTGCCTTTGTCATTTCGGCATTCACGCTCAAAAGCGTGGCCATTGACGGTGCCCGCTTCAATGAGACGCTCTACACCTGGATGCAGGTGGGTGGACTCAAGATGGAAATCGGATTCCTGGTCGATGGCCTGACCGCCATGATGATGTGCGTGGTGACTTTCGTGTCCCTGATGGTGCACATCTACACCATCGGCTACATGGAAGAAGACGCTGGCTACAACCGTTTCTTTGCCTACATCTCGCTGTTCACCTTCTCGATGCTGATGCTCGTCATGAGCAACAACATGCTCCAGTTGTTCTTTGGCTGGGAAGCGGTTGGCCTGGTGTCCTACCTCCTGATCGGGTTCTGGTTCAACAAGCCTTCGGCCATTTTTGCCAACATGAAGGCCTTTCTGGTCAACCGCGTGGGTGACTTCGGCTTCATTCTGGGCATCGGCCTGATCGCCGCCTATGCCGGCACCTTGAGCTATGCGGAAGCTTTTGCCAAGGCCGACGAGATCGCCAAGCTGACCTTCCCCGGAACCTCATGGATGCTGATCACCGTGATCTGCATCTGTCTTTTCATCGGGGCCATGGGCAAGAGCGCGCAGTTTCCGCTGCACGTCTGGCTGCCCGATTCCATGGAAGGCCCGACCCCGATTTCCGCGCTGATCCATGCGGCCACGATGGTCACGGCCGGCATCTTCATGGTGGCACGCATGTCGCCCCTGTTTGAACTCAGCGACACGGCCTTGAGCTTCATCCTCGTGATCGGCGCCATCACAGCCCTGTTCATGGGCTTCCTCGGCATCATCCAGAACGACATCAAGCGTGTTGTGGCCTATTCAACGCTCTCGCAGCTGGGGTACATGACGGTGGCCCTGGGCGCTTCAGCCTATTCCGTTGCGGTTTTCCACCTGATGACACACGCCTTTTTCAAGGCATTGCTGTTCCTGGCCGCCGGTTCGGTCATCATGGGGCTGCATCACAACCAGGACATCCGCTGGATGGGCGGTGTGCGCAAATACATGCCCATTACCTGGATCACCTCGCTGCTGGGTTCGCTCGCGCTGATCGGAACGCCGCTGTTTTCAGGTTTCTACTCCAAAGACAGCATCATTGAGGCCGTTCACGAAAGCCATCTGATTGGCGCAGGTTTTGCCTATTTCGCTGTGCTTGCGGGCGTTTTCGTCACGGCCTTCTATTCATTTCGCATGTACTTTCTGGTGTTTCACGGCAAGGAGCGCTATGACCAGAACCCGGATGCCCACCATGACGCGCATGACGATCATGGTCATCGCGGAGATCACCATGCGCCGCAGAAACCGCACGAGTCTCCCTGGGTGGTGACCGTACCACTGATTTTGCTGGCGGTTCCCTCAGTCGTCATTGGCTTCATGACGATCCAGCCGATGCTCTTCGGTGACTTCTTCAAGGGGTCTATTTCCGTCAATCTGGAGCGCCACCCTGCCATGGAGGAACTGGCCAAGTTGTTCCACGGTCCGATGGAAATGGCCTTGCACGGCTTGACGGCCGCGCCGTTCTGGCTGGCGCTGTCAGGCGTCGTTCTGGCCTACTACATGTACATGGTCAACCCGGCGCTGCCCACGGCCATCAAGGCGCGGTTCCAGCCGGTCCATGCGCTGCTCGAGAACAAGTATTACCTCGACTGGTTCAATGAAAACGTGCTGGCACGGGGCGCTCGTGCACTTGGCACGGGTTTGTGGAAAGGTGGCGACCAGGCGGTGATCGACAACGGCATTGTCAACGGGTCATGGCGTCTTGTGGGCTGGATCGCCGGCAAGGTTCGCGGACTTCAGTCGGGTTATCTATATCACTACGCGCTGGCGATGATCGTCGGTGTGTTCGTGCTGATGACTTACTTCGTCGTGCTCAACAAGTAAGGGAATAACAAAAATGGGTTTGTTGAGTCTTGCCATCTGGACGCCAATTGTCTTTGGTGTCATTCTGTTGGCATTGGGTCGCGATGACCAGGCCAGGGCTGTCCGGTGGTTCGCGTTGATCGGGGCGGTCATCAGTCTGTTGGTGACGCTGCCACTGTATGACGGCTTCAAGCTTGGCACAGCAGCCATGCAGTTTGTCGAGAAGGCGCCCTGGATCGAACGCTTCAATGTCAATTACCACATAGGGGTTGACGGCATCTCGTTCTGGTTCGTGTTGTTGACGGCATTCATCAATGTGGTGGTGATCATCGCGGGTTGGGAGGTCATCACCGAGCGCGTCAATCAATACATGGGCGCCTTCATGATCCTCAGCGGGCTCATGATCGGTGTGTTCTGCGCCCTTGACGGCATCCTGTTCTACGTTTTCTTTGAAGCCACGCTCATTCCGATGTACCTCATCATCGGTATTTGGGGTGGACCCAACAAGATTTACGCGGCCTTCAAGTTTTTTCTGTACACCTTGCTGGGCTCGCTGCTCATGCTGGTGGCACTGATTTTTCTCTACACCAAATCGGGTGGCAGTTTCGACATTGCAAGCTGGCATGCCTTGCCCCTGCGCCGGACGGAGCAGACCTTCCTGTTCTTCGCGTTTTTTGCAGCCTTCGCGGTCAAGGTGCCGATGTGGCCGGTCCACACCTGGTTGCCCGACGTGCACGTCGAAGCGCCCACCGGCGGGTCCGCCGTGCTGGCCGCCATCATGCTCAAGCTGGGCGCCTACGGTTTTCTGCGTTTTTCGATGCCCATCGCCCCCGATGCCGCGCGGGAATGGGCCTGGCTCATGATCACCCTGTCGCTCATCGCCGTGATTTATGTCGGACTGGTGGCGCTGGTGCAGCGCGACATGAAAAAACTGGTGGCCTATTCATCGGTGGCGCACATGGGGTTCGTGACCCTGGGTTTTTTCCTGTTCAATGATCTGGGTGTCGCTGGCGGTCTGGTCCACATGATCGCCCATGGCTTTGTGTCGGGCGCCATGTTCTTGTCCATCGGGGTGTTGTACGATCGCGTTCACTCGCGCGAAATCGCCAGCTACGGCGGCGTGGTCAACACCATGCCGAAATTTGCCGCATTCGCGCTGTTCTTCAGCATGGCCAATTGTGGCCTGCCCGGAACGGCCGGCTTTGTGGGGGAATGGATGGTCATCCTGGCGGCGGTCCAGTCGAACTTCTGGCTGGGCACGGCGGCCGCCAGCGCGCTGATTTTTGGCGCTGCCTACACCTTGTGGATGTACAAGCGGGTCTATCTGGGCGAAGTGACCAACGACCATGTGCGTGGCCTGATCGACATCGGCGGGCGTGAGTTCCTGATGCTGGCACTGCTGGCCATCGCCGTCCTGTACATGGGCGTTTATCCCAAGCCGTTCACCGACGTCATGAGCACTTCGGTGACCGAATTGCTGCGGCATGTTGCCGTGTCCAAGCTCAACTGACCGAGCCCAGAGAAACACAATGATCGACAAACTCAGCTGGATTGCGGTGTACCCGGAGCTCATCCTGCTCGGCATGGCCTGTGCCATTGCGTTGCTGGACCTGGCCGTGAAGCATCCACGCCGCACCACCACTTACGTTCTCACGCTCACGACCCTGGGCGTCGTGGCGCTGTTCCAGGCGATTTACGCCACAGGGGGCAACACCATTTACGGTTTTGGCAACATGGTTGTCAGCGACGCCATGGGCAACTGGCTCAAGTGTTTTGCGTCGCTGGCCATGATGGCCACCCTGGTCTACGGGCGACCGTATTCGGCCGATCGCGGCATGTTGCACGGTGGCGAGATGTTCACCTTGAGCCTGTTCTCGCTGCTGGGCATGTTCGTGATGATCTCGGGCAACAACTTTCTCGTGATTTACCTTGGGCTGGAGCTGTTGACCTTGTCCAGCTACGCGCTGGTGGCCCTGCGCCGCGACAACGCCACGGCCACTGAAGCGGCCATGAAGTATTTCGTGCTTGGCGCACTGGCCAGCGGCTTCCTGCTCTATGGCCTGTCGATGCTTTACGGTGCCACGGGTTCCCTGGAGATTGGCGCGGTCTTCAAGGCCATCAACTCGGGCGAAATCAACCATCAGGTTCTGGTGTTTGGTCTGGTTTTTGTCGTGGCCGGGCTCGCGTTCAAGCTCGGCGTCGTGCCCTTCCACATGTGGATTCCCGACGTCTATCAGGGGGCGCCCACGTCGGTCACGCTGCTGATCGGGGGGGCGCCCAAGCTGGCGGCTTTTGCCATCAGCATCCGCCTGCTGGTCGAGGGCTTGCTGCCGCTGGCCATCGACTGGCAGCAGATGCTGGCGGTGCTGGCCGTTGGCTCGCTGTTCATCGGCAACTTTGCCGCCATCATGCAGAGCAATCTCAAGCGCATGCTGGCGTTCTCGACCATCTCGCAGATGGGTTTTGTTTTGCTGGGCCTGATGGCCGGCGTGGTGAACGGCAATGTGCTGTCGGCCCACAATGCCTACAGCTCGGCCATGTTCTATGTCGTGACCTACGTCCTGACCACCCTGGCCAGCTTCGGCGTCATCCTGCTGCTGGCGCGGGAGGGTTTCGAGAGCGAGGAAATCTCTGATTTCGCCGGACTCAATCAGCGCAGTCCGCTGTACGCCGCGGTCATGGCTGTTTGCCTGTTTTCGCTGGCGGGCATCCCGCCGATGGTCGGGTTTTATGCCAAGCTGGCCGTTTTGCAGTCCCTCATTGCTTCCGGGCAGGGGGCTTACATTGCGCTGGCCGTGTTCGCGGTGATGATGTCGCTGGTGGGCGCCTTCTATTACCTGCGGGTCGTCAAGGTGATGTACTTCGATGCTCCCATCACGGCCACGGTCGTGTCCGCGCCGCTCGATGTGCGTGCGGTGCTGTCGGTCAACGGGGCGCTGATCCTGATCCTCGGCATCCTGCCCGGCGGTCTGATGACGCTATGTGCACAGGCGATCATCAAGACCCTGTCCACCTGATGTGCGCCCGCACCCCTTCGGGGGGGAGCGCGGCACACAAGATGGCATGCGTGGGGGCGCTGACTTGAACGCCGATCTCACCGAGCACACAACGCTCAGCGAGGAATTGTTTCGCGGCGGTTTCCTCCATGCGTTTCGCGACACCGTGGTCCTGCCCGACGGCGGCAAAGCCACCCGCGAATACGTGAAACATCCCGGTGCGGTCATGATCATCCCCTTGCTGGACGACGATCCACGGCAAGGCTTGCGGCTGGTGCTGGAGCGGCAGTTCCGATACCCGGTGCAGCGCGTCATGGTGGAGTTTCCGGCGGGCAAGCTGGACCCGGGGGAAGACCCGCTGGCCTGTGCACAACGCGAACTGGCCGAAGAAACCGGATTTATTGCGCGCGAGTGGGCACATGCCGGCCGGATGCATCCGTGCATTTCGTATTCCACGGAGTTCATCGACATCTGGTTCGCGCGCGGCCTGGAACAAGGCGCCGCACGACCGGACCCCGGGGAGTTTCTGGAGGTCTTCACCGCCAGCCCCGAAGCGCTGATGGGCTGGTGCCGTGACGGCACCGTGACCGACGGCAAAACCCTGACCGGCGCGCTCTGGCTGCACAACGTCCTTTCAGGCGCGTGGGCCTTGACGTGGCAAGACCCGAAGACGGCCACCGCGAGCCCATAATCCGCGCATGAAAGTTCTCGATCTGCGGTGCGCCCATCACCACGCCTTTGAAGGCTGGTTTGCCTCTGAGGACGATTTTCAGGGACAGCTGGCGCGCGGGCTCGTGGAATGCCCGATGTGTGGCGACACCACCATCGTCAAGATGCTGAGCGCGCCGCGGCTCAATCTGGGCGCGCGTGCCGCACCCGGCACGGCCACCACCGAGGGCAGCGACGCCCCGGCGCAGGCCACAACTCCATCGGTCACCCCGCCTGGGGCTGAAGTCATGACGGCGCCACCCGACTCCCAACTGCAGGCCGCGTGGATGAGGGCCATGCGCCAGGTGCTGGCCAACACCGAGGACGTGGGTGAACGTTTTCCGGAGGAGGCCCGCCGCATGCACTACGGCGAAGCCAACGCCCGCAGCATCCGCGGCCGCGCCACACCCGAAGAAACCGAAGCCCTGCTGGACGAAGGCATCCCCGTGATGCCGCTGGCCGTTCCTCCGGCGCTCAAAGGGCCGTTGCAATAGGCGACGGTGTACTGCCCCCCTCGCCAGGCCGAAGTGGCCGGTCCATGCGGTTTTGTATTCAGGCGTAGAGCAACGCGGGAGCCGCAGACCCTGCTGTAGCACAGCAGGGCGAACCCACACCGTCATGCGTTGGAAGGCGAAACCGGATCAGGTCGTGAACTGCAGCGCCGCCAGGCGCGCGTAAGTGCCGTTCGCGGCCACCAGGGCGTTGTGGGTGCCCTGCTCGACGATCCGGCCATGGTCCAGCACCACGATGCGGTCGGCCTTTTGCACGGTGGCCAGGCGGTGCGCGATCACGAGCGTGGTGCGGTCTTTGGCCACCGTGTCCAGCGCCTGCTGGATATCCTTTTCCGTATTGGTGT
>JBGSNW010000242.1:0-2337 GCA_041739435.1 Burkholderiaceae bacterium | reverse complement strand
GCGGCCGCCGACGCCGCAGCCGCAGGACGCGGGGCCGACGTCTGGGCGGCGGCGAACGGGCCGAACAATGCCAGAAGGAAGGTCAGAAGGGCGAGGCGCATGCGACCATTGTAGGGGTGTGCAGGGCGTGGCGTGCGGTTTCAGGGCGCGATGACGCGGCAGCAAGGCCAGCCAAGTGCACAATTCCGACATGAACGACACTTCCGGCGAGTCCCGCGCCACCCCTTCTGAAACATCGGGTGACAAACCCGGTGAAACGCCCGCCCGCAAGACCCTGCTGCTGGTGGACGGCTCCAGCTACCTTTACCGCGCCTTTCATGCCATGCCCGACCTGCGGGCCGTGCCCGGCGACCCCACCAGCCCCGCCACCGGCGCCATCCGCGGCATGATCAACATGATGCAGAGCCTGCGCAAGGAGGTGCCTGCCGACTACGCGGCCTGCGTGTTCGACGCCAAGGGCCCGACCTTCCGCGATGCGATCTACCCTGAATACAAACAGCACCGCAGCCCCATGCCCGACGACCTGCGCGCGCAGATCGCCCCGATCCACGAGGTGGTGCGCCTCATGGGCTGGACGGTGCTGGACGTGCCCGGCGTCGAGGCCGACGACGTGATCGGCACGCTGGCCGTGACCGCCGCGCAGCAAGGCATCGAGGTGATCGTCTCCAGTGGCGACAAGGACCTGGCCCAGCTGGTCAACGAGCACATCACCATCATCGACACCATGAACGGCAAGCGGCGCGACCTGGCCGGCGTGGAGGCCGAGTTCGGCGTGCCCGCACGGCTCATGGTGGACTACCAGACCCTGGTGGGCGACGCCATCGACAACGTGCCCGGCGTGGACAAGGTGGGCCCCAAGACGGCGGCCAAGTGGCTGCAGGAATACGGCTCGCTCGAAGGCGTGGTGGCCAACGCCGAAAAGATCAAGGGCGCGGCGGGCGAGAACCTGCGCAAGGCCCTGGGCTGGCTGCCCACCGGCCGGCAGTTGCTGACCATCAAGACCGACTGCGACTTGAAGAACCATGTCGACGGTCTTCCGGCTATGGATTCAATAGCGATCAATGACCCGCAGACGGGGGCTTTGAAGGATTTCTACGAGAAATTCGGGTTCAAGGGGCTGGCGAAGGCACTGGAGGGCAGGGCGGCGGGTGCGAACGCCTCGCCAACCGCAGGCGCCAGTGCCTCGTCCACCGTTCGGGCTGAGCCTGTCGAAGCCCATCGACCGTTCGGAAAACAAGCCCAGGGCGAACGCAGCGACGGCGCGCCCGGCCTGTTCGACGAACCCGCCACCCTGCCTTCGCGCGTGAGCACGGTGGCCTACGACACCGTCCTCACCTGGGACGCCCTCGACCGCTGGCTGGCCAGGCTGCTGGCCGCCGAGCTGGTGGCGGTGGACACCGAAACCACCTCGCTTGACGAGATGCGCGCCGAGATCGTGGGCATCAGCTTCAGCGTGACGCCCGGTGAAGCCGCCTACATTCCGCTGCGGCACGCGGGGCCGGACGCGCCCGCGCAGTTGCCGCTTGACGAGGTGCTGGCCCGGCTCAAGCCCTGGCTCGAAAACCCGGCGCACAAGAAGCTCGGCCAGCACATCAAGTACGACCGCCACGTGTTCGCCAACCACGGCATCGAGGTGCAGGGTTACGCCCACGACACCATGCTGCAAAGTTATGTGCTCGAAGTGCACAAGCCGCACGGTCTGGCCAGTCTGGCCGAGCGCCACCTGGGCCGCAGCGGCATCAGCTACGAAGACCTGTGTGGCAAGGGCGCGCACCAGATCGGTTTTGCGCAGGTCGACGTGGCCAAGGCGGCCGAATACTCGTGCGAAGACTCCGACCAGACGCTGGACGTGCACCGCGCGCTGTGGCCGCGGCTGGAAAAAGACGACAAGCTGGGCTTCATCTACGCGCTGGAAATGGCCAGCAGCGAAACGCTCTACCGCATCGAACGCAACGGCGTTCTGATCGACGCGCCCACGCTGGCCGCGCAAAGCCACGAGCTGGGCACGCGCATCATGCAGCTGGAAACCGAGGCGCATGCCCTGGCGGGCCAACCGTTCAATCTGGGCAGCCCGAAGCAGATCGGCGAGATTTTCTTCACCAAACTGGGCCTGCCCGTGGTCAAGAAAACGCCCAGCGGCGCGCCCAGCACCGACGAAGAGGTGCTGGAAAAGCTGGCCGAGGACTACCCGCTGCCGGCCAAGATCCTGGAGCACCGCGGCCTGTCCAAGCTCAAGGGCACCTACACCGACAAACTCGCCCAGATGGCGCTGCCGCGCACCGGGCGCGTGCACACGCACTACGCGCAGGCCGTGGCCGTGACGGGGCGCTTGAGCAG
>JBGSNW010000237.1:0-5837 GCA_041739435.1 Burkholderiaceae bacterium | reverse complement strand
CCGCCGACATCACCACCGCGCAAGGCCGGGCCGCCGTGTTTGCGCTGCGCACCGACTTCGACATCGTCGTCACCAATGCCGGCGGCCCCCCGCCGGGCGATTTCCGCGACTGGGACCGCGACGCCTGGATCAAGGCGGTGGACGCCAACATGCTCACGCCCATCGAACTCATCAAGGCCACGGTGGACGGCATGGCCGCGCGGGGGTTTGGCCGCATCGTCAACATCACCTCCAGCGCGGTGAAGGCACCCATCGACATCCTGGGCTTGTCCAACGGCGCGCGCAGTGGCCTCACGGGCTTCGTGGCGGGTGTGTCACGCAGCAGGCTGGCAGGCCAGGGTGTGACGATCAACAACCTGCTGCCCGGCGCCTTCGACACCGACCGGCTGCGCGGCACGGCCGTGGGGGCGGCGCAGAAATCGGGCCAGACGATCGAGGCCGTCCTGGACGCCCGGCGCAAGACCATTCCCGCCCAGCGTTTTGGCAACCCGGCCGAGTTCGGGCAGGTCTGCGCTTTCCTGTGCAGCGTTCATGCGGGCTACATGACGGGCCAGAACGTGCTGGTGGACGGCGGCGCCTATCCGGGCACGTACTGACGCGCGCCGGCGCCTGGGCAGGGTATTCATTGAAATCCAATCTCATCATCGCGGGGGTCCTGCTCGCGCTCGCGGGCCTGGGGCTGTGGCAGGCCGAGTACGACATGTCGTGGGTCGAATACTGGATCCAGCAGCACCCGGTGCTCGGCGGGGCGATCTATGTGGTGGTGGTGATGGGGTCGGTTGTGCTGCTGCCGTTGTCGTCGATGCCGCTGCTGCCGATCGCGGCGCGCAATTTCGGCGTGCTGCTGACGGCCGGGCTCAGCGCCATGGGCTGGTGGCTGGGCTGCCTGATCGCGTTCCAGATCGCACGCTCCGGCCGCCGTTACCTGGAGCGCTTCACCTCGCTGGAGGCCATTGACAAGCTCGAGGCCCGGATCCCGGCGGATGTCGGCTTTGGCGGCATCGTGGTGCTGCGCATGATCCTGCCGGTGGACGTGGTCAGCTTTGCGCTGGGCCTGCTCAAGCGGCTGCGTTTTCGCACCTACGCCGTGGCCTCGCTGGTGGGCATCCTGCCGTTCTCGCTGGTCTGGAGCTATGCCGGGGGCGAACTCGGCGAAGGCCGCCTGCTGTCGTTCGCGCTGGTCGTGCTGGCGCTGACCGCGACGGTGCTGGTGGTCCGGTACCTGTGGAAGAAAAACCGGTGATGGAACCCGTTTAGCACGCCCTCCCACCCCGTGTTGGCTTCGAATCAAAAGCGGCGATCGGATGGCACTCCGCATGGGGTGTAGAGCACTTTTGTGATTGTTTTCGATAACTGCCGTGCTGCTTGATGTGACTCCTGGGCTGTTCGTGCCCGTCGAAATCAGAGGGTTACCTGTCGGCCGGCTCGAAGGGCTTGTCCGAACTCTTCGGCCTGGGTGAAATCCCCTTGCCGGTGAAGGGCAAACTTAACCGACAATAAGAAGGTCGAAATTTAACCAGAATTCAGCAAAAACTGCTGTCGGGGATAGGCCATCATGGCTAGCTCGGAACAACTCAAGGCGCTTATTCAGTCGCATATCAGCCGCGACGACGGACATTTCTATTCCGTCGCGATGCAGGTTGCAGCGCACGAAGCGAAGCTTGGTCACGGCAAGCTGGCGGAAGAGTTGCGCGACATGATTGATGCGGGCAAGACCCGCCTGAGCCAAGATGCATCCGGCAAACTCGTGCCCATAGCAGGTGCGCTGAACAGCTTAAACAAGCCACGGGGCGAACTCGCCAACCTACTAACGGTGACTCACCCAGCCAATCGCATGGGTGATATGGTGCTGGATGATTTGGCCGCCAAGCAGCTTGCGCGCATCATTAAAGAGCAACGCCTTCTGGCTCGCATCAAAGAACACGGGCTGTCCCCGCGCCGGAAGCTTCTGCTGGTCGGCCCGCCGGGAACCGGCAAGACCATGACGGCTTCTGCTTTGGCTGGTGAATTGGGCCTCCCTCTGTTTTTGGTGCGTCTCGATTCGTTGATTACGAAATTTATGGGTGAGACGGCCGTCAAGCTGCGGCAAGTCTTTGACGCCATCGCTGATCTTCGCGGGGTCTATTTCTTCGATGAATTTGATGCCATCGGTTCGCAGCGTGGTGCGGCCAATGACGTGGGCGAGATTCGACGCGTTCTGAATAGCTTTCTTCAGATGATTGAGCATGACCAGTCGAACAGTCTCATCATTGCGGCGACCAACCATCCCGAAGCCTTAGACAACGCCCTGTTCCGGCGCTTCGACGACGTGGTGGAATACCACTTGCCTACACCGGCGCAGGCACTTGATCTGGTCCGGTCGCGTTTGGGGAGCTTTGCTCCCAAACCCTTCAAGAAGGACGGACTGGTCGAGCAGTCAGAGGGGCTGAGCTACGCTGAAATTTGTCGTGCTGTGGACGAATCCATCAAGGAAGCGATCATGCATGACCACACCAAAGTGCAACGGGTCGAACTGGGGCGCGCGTTAGAGGAGCGCCGCCTCATCAGTGCAAAGCTGCCCCAGAACAACAAGCACATGTCACACCATGCCGGAACAAGCCCAAGATAAGCGCCCACACCTCGTACTGACAAAAACATCCAAGGCGCAGCCCTTCACGGCTCCGTCGAGCGGTCGCGGTGATTCACCCGAAGTGCCCCAACCCAACAGAGACAAGCATGGCGCCAAGCTTCAAACCCAATTGCAGGCACTCCGGCCGGTGGCACAGAAAGCGGTAGAAGCACAGAAAACGCAAGGTCTTCAGAGCGGCTTGGGGCTGCAAATTCAGTTCATCGGCTTGCCGAATGTGGAGCTCGCATTTGAAAGCCTCGGAAATGAACGCAATCACGATCCGACCAAACAGATCGAAATCTTGAGCGTTCGATCTGACGGCAATACGACGGTTGCCAACGTCTTTGTGCCGGATGGCAAACTTGACCACTTTGAAAAATACATCGCAGAGTATCTGGCTGCAAAGAAGAACAAGAAGGGAGACCTGATTGACCACGGCACCTTGCTCAACGCAATCTCATCCGTCCGCAGTGCGGAACTCCGCGCGCTCTGGACAGATGTACCCGAGTTGTTGCCTCAGGATGTGACCGAGCAGTTTTGGTGGGAGGTTTGGCTACCGGTTCGTGGCGAGGGAAATCGCGACAACGTTGTGCATGATTTTCGCAAGCTCGCGAACTTGGCTGAATGCCAGGTCAGTGCCCACCAGATCAACTTTCCTGAACGTACGGTCGTACTGATGTTCGGGTCGCAGCACCAGCTCTCAACCTCGGTCATGGCCTTAAATTGTGTGGCCGAGCTTCGTCGCGCCAAAGAAACTGCCGAGTTCTTCGACGGCATGACCCCGCCGGAGCAGCTACAGTGGGTCGATGAAACCTTGGCTCGCTTGACGGTGGCGTCGGAAGCCGACGCCACACCCCGCGTATGTCTCTTGGATTCGGGGGTGAATCGAGGGCACCCGCTACTTGCCCCTTTTCTTGCCCCCGCTGACCTGCATACGGTTGATCCTGCGTGGGGCTTGGACGACACGGCAAATCATGGCTCTGGACTGGCTGGCCTCGTGGCGCTTGGCGACCTGTCAAACGCGCTGGCATCTGGCGACCCGGTTGTGGCTCATCATCGTTTGGAGTCGGTGAAGCTGACGCCAGAACAGGGTGCCAACGACGGCGACTCCAAACACCATGGGTACCTCTTCGCGGAGGCCGTAGCCAGACCCGAAGTGGCCGCGCCAACCCGCCCACGGGTCTTCACCTCCGCCGTGACTGCCAGTGATGACCGGGACCGTGGCCGTCCTTCCGCATGGTCTTCTACAGTGGACCGCCTTGCCTCTGACTACGATGGCAATGGGCAGTTCCCGCGTCTTTTTGTCTTGTGCGCGGGCAACATCGAAGACCAACAATCGTGGAGCGCCTACCCAGCAAGCTTGAGCACGAACGGCATTCGCGACCCCGGCCAAGCGTGGAACGCGATCACTGTTGGCGCCTACACCGAAAAGGTACAAATCACCGAAACCGATGCCCAAGGTTTCACGCCTATTGCGCCCAGCGGTGGGCTCAGCCCATACACGCGTACGTCGGCGGAATGGAGTACTGCTTGGCCGTTGAAGCCCGAAGTGGTCTTTGAAGGCGGCAATGCTGGCAAGGATCCATTTAGTGCGGTGGGTATTTCCAGCCTTCATCTGCTGACGACCAACAACCAACCAACTGAACGCCTATTTGCGACGACCAATGCGACCAGTGCTGCCTCTGCACTGGGGGCACGTCTAGCAGGGCAACTGATGGCGGCGTATCCAGCTCTCCGTCCGGAGACCATCCGTGCACTGATCGTTCACTCAGCCGAGTGGACAGACGCCATGCGGGCAGCCTACCTGCCCACCAATAGGCCAGCCACCAAGACCGACCATGTGAGCTTGATTCGCCACTGCGGCTGGGGTGTACCGCAATTGAATCGGGCACTTTGGAGCGCGAGCAATTCGCTAACACTGGTGGTTGAAGATCAAGTTCACCCGTACCAGAAAGTTAAAGGCAAGGGTGTTGTCAGTAAAGATATGAATCTTCACTCGCTGCCCTGGCCGAAGGAGCAGCTCCAGGCATTGCCACCGAACACCGAGGTTGAGTTGCGCATTACCTTGTCCTACTTCGTTGAGCCGAATCCTTCAGCGCGTGGCACGGCTTCCAAGTTTCACTACCCGTCCCATCGCCTTCGCTTTGATGTTCAACGGCCACTGGATGCTACGACCGAAGACTTTGTGGCCCGCATCAATGCGGCCGCCGAGCGTGAGGACGATGGCGACCCGATTGATCCCAAAGACCCCGACTGGATTTTGGGAGATCGGCAACGTCATCGAGGTTCGTTGCATCAGGACATCTGGCAAGGCACCGCCGCCGAATTGGCGAGCCGGGGCTTCATTGCGGTGTACCCAGCCAAGGGCTGGTGGCGTACGCGCCAGGCCCAAGAACGGTACGACCTGCCTGCGCGCTACAGCCTCATCGTGTCCATTCGCACCCCAGAGACGAACGTGGACCTCTACACACCTATTGCTCAACAGGTCGCCGCACAAATTGTGGTGCCTGTGGGCGTGAACACCTGATTGCCCCATGTTGTGATCCCTGACTCCTTGGAACACGCCGCGGGGTGCGCGCAACTGAGCCGAGCTCAGCCGCGCACAAACAGGGTTTGCAGCGGCGCATCGCCCAGCTGCCGGCTCCAGTGGCCGTGCACCGTGGCGTCAAACGTGGCGCCCGCGGGCAAGGTGTCGGTCGAATAAAAATGCTCGCCGGGGCTGAACACGCGCGAGCTGCCATCCTGCAGGCCGATTTCCATCTGCCCCGACAGGATGAACACCCATTGTGGCGTGCCCGTGCAGTGAAACGTGCTGCGAAACCCCACGGGGCTGTGGCGCAACTGGTAGCCGCCCGATGCAAACAGCCGGGTCAACATCGAGGTCGGTGTGCCTTCGGTGAACTCGATCACCTCGTCGCGAAAGGCCGCGCGGCCATCGGCGCCGGTGTACAGGACGATTTGCGTGAAGGTGGGCATGGCGGACTCCAGAACGAAGAATCTTGAAAAACCGGGCTACCGGCGCGACGACACCACGATGCCACCGACGATCAGCGCAAACGCTGCTGCGTGGTACAGGTGCGGCAGCTCGCCCAGAAACGCGGCGGACAACACGGCGGCGAACAAGGGGGTGAGGTTGGCGAAAAACCCCGCCACGTTCGGCCCCACGCGCTGCACACCCAGGCCCCAGCAGCGGTAGGCCAGGATCGCCGGCGCCACGGCCACGTACGCC
>JBGSNW010000216.1:0-3118 GCA_041739435.1 Burkholderiaceae bacterium | reverse complement strand
CCCGGCGCGCCGCACCCATGCCCGCAGACGTGCGCCAGAAGCTGGCCAGCCTGCGCGGCGCCCCCAGCACCGAATCATCAACCGAAGCAACAAACGAGAAAGGAAACTGACATGGCAACCCGCCTGAAAACCAAAGCCGCCGACGCACCCCAGACCATGGCGCAAGTGCAGAGCGACATCCGCGCCATTGGTGACCTGCAGCGTGAGCATGGCCGCGTGAGCGCGGCCCTGAACGACCAGGTCGCTCACCTGACCGAGGCCGCCGCCCCCGCGTTGAAAGACCTGCAAGAGCGCATCACGGCCCTGCAAAAGGGCGTGCAAATCTACTGCGAGGCCAACCGGGAGGAGCTGTGTGGCAAGGGCAAGACCGCCAACCTCGTCACGGGTGAGGTGCAGTGGCGCCAGCGCCCCCCGAGCGTGCGTGTGACTGGCGTCGACGCCGTGATCGCGTGGCTCAAGACCATGGGCCTGCATTCCTTTATCCGGGCGAAGGAAGAGATCAACAAAGAGGCCATGCTCAATGAGCCGGAAAAGGCCAGGAGCGTGCCCGGCGTGTCCATCGTCACGGGGGTTGAGGACTTCGTGATCGTGCCGTTCGAGGTGGACACCGAGGTGGCGGCATGAGCGTCTCCACGCCCAAACAAATCGCAGCAGGCCAGGTGCGCACCCTGCGCGCCATGCGAAAGAAGCTGTTGAGCATGGCGGCCTCGTGGGAAGACGTGGACGAATATTTCATCTCACGCATCGACGAGACTGCCCAGGCGGTCGAGCAGCTGGCCGTGGATCTGATGCAGAACGAGGAGGCGGCATGAACTACGCAGTCGAGCGCGAGAAGGAGCGCATGGGCTTTGTGCGTGCGCTGAAGCGCGATTGCTGCGTCAATTGCCTGAACTGCTTTCAGACCACGCGCAAGGGCACGGTCGATCTGTACAACCTGCGCTGCACTTGGGGCAGGTTCGGGGTGTCGGCGAGCAGCATTTGTGATCGCTTTCTGCGGCGGCCCGCGAATCCCACTCAAGCCGCCGCGGCAGCGGCGTCTGCAAAGGAGCAACCGCAATGACACGCGCAATCCGCACCGACGAAGAAATCCGCGCAGAGCTTGCGACGCTGCTCGTGATCCAGCAACAGGTTGTGCATTTCTCGTATTACGGCCACGACCACAGAGCCGCGATCCAGGCCGCGATCGATGTGCTGAGCGAGCAGCTTGATATCGACTCTATTGAGGTCCGCTACGGGCATGACGACTATCTTTTTTTCGAGGCATTGGCGGCAAGGGATTGGCTGGACATGGAAGTGGATTCGGACGAAGCACCAAGCTGCCAGGGCTGGCCGCTGATGCCCCAACCCCCCATCAAAACCGAATTTCTCCCTGATCGTTGAAAAACGATCTTCCCCCGGGCCACACCCGGCCCGGGGCTTTTTTCAAAGGTCTGTTGATGGGCCTTTGAACAAAGTTGAAAGGACGTTATGACCCGAGATCAAGCTCTCTCAAAAATCAAGAAGTGCCTGGCGCTGGCCAGCTCCAGCAATCCGCATGAAGCCGCCGCCGCAATGCGGCAGGCGCAGAAGCTGATGGCTGAATACGCCGTCACCGAGACGGATGTCAGCCTGGCCGACGTGTCAGAGCAACCCGCCGCAGCACAGCACAACACACTGACGATTTGGGAGTCGGCGCTCTCCAGCATGATTGCGGGGGCCTTTGGGTGCGACCACTTTTCTCGCGTGAGCCGCCATTTGACCAAGTCTCTCGACGTGGCAAGAAAGCGTGAGTACATCTTCGTCGGTGTGGGTGCGGCCCCGCAGGTTGCCAGCTATGCCTATTCGGTGCTCTCGCGCCAGTGCGCGCGTGATCGACTGGCGCATATCCGCAAGCAGCCGAAGAGCTGCAAGCCGATCACAAAGACCGCGCGCGGCGATGAATTTGCATGGGGATGGGTGCGAGGTGTGCGCAGCCTGGTCGAATCGTTCGCCGGAACCGAGCGCGATCAGGTGCTGATCGAGCAGTACATGGCGGCCCGGTACCCGGACCTGGAGACAAAGCAAGCCAAGGATCGCGCCAAGGGCCGGAACGTCAGCCACAACGACATGGCGCAAGGCCGCGCAGCCGGGGGAAAGGCCCAGCTCATGCGGGGCGTCGGTGCGATGGCGCGGCGGGGGTTGCTGGCATGAACCCGATCAACGCCTGCAGGTTGGCGTGTCGGGCGCACTGCGAAAGGGCCTCCGAGCCACGGAACCCGGTTCCAAACGGTTCCAAAACGGAAATCCGGCCCCACGGTGCTGAGACGGGCTACGGCGCCCCAGCGGCCGCAGGCCAGAAGGAGGCCCAGTGAACCACCTCGCCGCGATCCACGTGCTCAAGTCCAAGCTGCAGCTGAGCGATGAAGACTACCGTGCGCTGCTGGTGCAGTTGACCGGGCAGAACAGCGCCAAGCTGCTCAGCGAGCGCCAGCGCGCTGACTTGCGCGACCACTTGCAAAAGCAGGCTGAGCGCATGGGTGTGGCCAAGCCCACGCGCGGGCGGCCGTACACGGCAAAGCGCTTTGCCCAGAAAAAGGCCGAGGCGTCGCCGAAGGAGCGCAAGGTGTGGGCGTTGTGGAACCAGCTGCACCGCGACGGCCGGCTGCGCGACAACAGCCCGGCCGCGCTGAATGCCTGGGTGGAGCGCACGGTGCACGTGGCGGCGCTGTCATGGTGCAGCGACGCGCAGTTGAACACGTTGATCGAGTCGCTCAAGGAATGGGCTGGCAGGAGGAGCGCCGATGTTAGGACCGCCAATGTTAGGAGCGCCGATGTTTGAAATGTTCGAGCGCCGCGAGCTGGAGACGCTGACCCAGGCAGAGCTGGCGCCGTTGACCGCGCTGATCTCGCCCGCCTGGCCCGACACCTGGCGCGACCTGGCCACCAGCCACTACCTGACGCTGATCTCTGCGCCGGGCAGCGAGGCGGCTGATCCGCAGCAACTGGCCGGGCTGGCGGTTGCCATGACGTTCGGCGTTGCGCAAGACTTGGGTGGCACGCAGCCGTATATTCCGGTGGGCGCCATGCTGGCGGCCAGCGCACGGGCCAAGCGCGCGATTGAGCTGCTGCTGCAGCTCGCCACCTACCGCCAGGCGGCCGA
>JBGSNW010000194.1:0-2683 GCA_041739435.1 Burkholderiaceae bacterium | reverse complement strand
GCCGGCGGCCCAGGCCGATGCCTGCGTGGCCGCACTGCGCGCAGCCGGCTATGCACAGACGGCCGTGATCGGCCACCTGTTGCCACAAGGCGACGCGCTGGAGCCGGTGCTGCTGGTGCCCTGAAACCGACCAAGGAGACTGCCATGACCATTGCGACCGATTCCACCGGAAACCCGTCCACCGCCCAGCCACGCAAGGTGGACCAGCTGCTGGCCCATTACGGCGAGAGCCACCGCCATCCGGGCAACGAGGCCATCCACATGGTGGCCATTCCGCTCATCATGCTCAGCCTGTGTGGCCTGCTGTTTGCCGTCCACCCCTGGGTGGCCTACGCCTTTATCGGCGCCAGCATGGTGTATTACGCGCGGCTGTCGGGCGTGTTCCTGGCCAGCATGGCCGTGGTGTCAGGGCTGATCCTGGCGGCCGTGCACGCCATGGGCGAGCATGTGCTGGCACTGTCGGCCGCTGTTTTCGTGGGCGCCTGGATTGCACAGTTTGTCGGCCACAAGATGGAAGGCAAGAAGCCGTCCTTTTTTGAAGACATCCAGTACCTGTGGGTGGGCCCGCTGTTTGTGCTGTCGCGCCTCTTCGGGCACCTGGGCGTGCGCTGGTAGAACCGGCAAACGCCTACCACGGCGTCAGGCCGCTTTGCTTCAGCGTCCAGACCAGCACCTCAAAACGGTCCTGGCCAAAAAATGGCTCGCCGTTGAACACCATCGTCGGCACGCCCCAGTGCCCGGCCGCCCGCAAGGCAGCGTCGTTGGCCTGGAGTTCGGCGTCCAGCCCCGCCGCATCGGCCGCCACGTCCTGCGTCAGCGTCGCCAGTGACAGTCCGGCGCGTTCGGTCGCGAGGGCCAAATGGTTGCCCCCGTCCCAGCCGTCCACCGTGCCGTCCCACAACAGGCGCGACACCTCATCGCAGAAGGCCAGCCCCCGGCCGCGCCGCGTGGCTGCGATGCCCAGGCGCCCCAGCCAGACCGCCAACGGTTGGTGGCCGGCCATTTCCAGCGTGAGCGGGTCCTGCTGGATCGGGTCGGGCACCGGGCGGCGAAAGGGCAAGCCCCAAAAAGCGGCCATCCGGGCCGTGTCCCTGAAAAAATACGGCCGCGCCAGCGGATTCATGGTCTTGAAATAGTCGGGGTTGCGCAAAATGGCCGGGTGGACAATCCGCAGGTCCACCGCCACCCGGTACTGCGCCGTCAGCGCCAGAACCCGCGGCAAAACCAGATAGGAATAGGGGCTCCGGAAGGACCAGAAGAGTTGGATGTGTTGCATGACGATCAGGTGGTGGAGGCTGGCACTGACCTGCAAGTAGACCGCAGAACTGGACGGTCGGCACCGCCGCAGCCCTGCTGGCCCACCGCCCATCCCCCGAAATAGCCCCTCCCTATCCGATTCATTGAACCAATCGTTTGGCACTCACTCGAAGAGAGTGCTAATATTTGATTCTGATGAAAGGAGATCTGGTATGACTTTTCAAACTGGAGCCTCTGCGAACGCGGTTGTGCTGGCCAGCCCGTGGGCGGTTGTTCCGCCGCTGGGCAACCTGGACGCCTACATTTCGGCGGTCAACCGCCTGCCGCTGCTCACCCTTGAAGAAGAGCAGCGCTATGCCAGAAACCTCAAGGAAAACAACGATCTGGAAGCGGCCAGCGCGCTGGTGATGTCCCACCTGCGGCTGGTGGTGTCAATCTCGCGCAAGTACCTGGGCTACGGCCTGCCGCATGGCGACCTGATCCAGGAGGGCAACATCGGCCTGATGAAAGCGGTGCGCCGCTTCGACCCCGACCAGGGCGTGCGGCTGGTGAGCTACGCCATGCACTGGATCAAGGCCGAAATCCACGAATACATCCTGAAGAACTGGCGCATGGTCAAGGTGGCCACCACCAAGGCCCAGCGCAAGCTGTTCTTCAACCTGCGCTCCATGAAGCAGGGCTTCAAGGACGACGCCGACGCCGACACCCACCGCGACACGCTGAGCGACGCGCAGATCGACTCGATGGCGCGCGACCTGCACGTCAAGCGCGAGGAAGTCATCGAGATGGAAACCCGCATGTCGGGCGGCGACGTGCTGCTCGACCCGGGCCCCACGGCCGACGGCGAAGAGGGCTTTGGCCCCATCGCCTACCTGGCCGACAGCACGCAGGAGCCCACCGCCCTGATCGAGTCGCGCCAGCGCGACGTGCTGGCCTCCGACGGCATTGCCACCGCGCTCGAAACCCTGGACCCGCGCAGCCGCCGCATCGTGCAGGAGCGCTGGCTGCAGGTCAACGACGACGGCTCGGGCGGCATGACGCTGCACGACCTGGCGGCCGAATACGGGGTGAGCGCCGAGCGCATCCGCCAGATCGAGGTGGCCGCCATGAAAAAAATGCGCAAGACCCTGGCCGAATACGCCTGAGCCTGGGGCGGGCCCGTCACCGGGTCTGCCCACTTTCCCGTCCTGAAGGCCCGGTTTGTCCGGGCCTTTTGTGTTTTTGTCGTTCGTTTCGGGCGGACGCAATAATTCCGCCCTGATCCCACCTTGCCTCCGCCCCGCCTCGAAGGACGTTCCACATGCCCCCGCCACCCACACGCCGCGCCGTCATGGCCGCCGCCATCGAAGCACTGACCACACTGACCAGCCTGGGTGGCCTTGGCACGGCCGCTTTGGCGCAGACCCCGGTTCCGCGGCCCGCCACC
>JBGSNW010000159.1:0-3358 GCA_041739435.1 Burkholderiaceae bacterium | reverse complement strand
GCCCGGGCGACGGGGTGATCCACAGCTGGCTCAACCGCCTGCTGCTGCCCGACACCGTGGGCACCGGCGGCGACAGCCACACCCGCTTTCCCATCGGCATCAGCTTCCCCGCGGGCTCGGGCCTGGTGGCCTTCGGCGCCGCCACTGGCGTGATGCCGCTGGACATGCCCGAATCGGTGCTGGTGCGCTTCAAGGGCACCATGCAGCCCGGCATCACCCTGCGCGACCTGGTGCACGCGATCCCCTACTACGCCATCCAGCAGGGCCTGCTGACCGTGGCCAAACAGGGCAAGAAAAACGAGTTTTCGGGCCGCATCCTCGAAATCGAAGGCCTGCCCGACCTGAAGGTGGAGCAAGCCTTTGAGCTCAGCGACGCCTCGGCCGAACGCTCCGCCGCCGGTTGCACCGTCAAGCTCAACCCCGCGCCGATCAAGGAATACCTCACCAGCAACATCGTGCTGATGAAAAACATGATCGCCGACGGCTACCAGGACCGCCGCAGCCTTGAACGCCGCATCAAGGCGGTGGAAGCCTGGCTGGCCAAGCCCGAACTGCTCGAAGCCGACAAGAACGCCGAATACGCCCACGTCATCGAGATCAACCTCGACGAGCTGAAAGAGCCCGTGCTGTGCTGCCCGAACGACCCGGACGACGCCAGGCTGCTGTCCCAGGTGGCGGGCGCCAAGATCGACGAGGTGTTCATCGGCTCGTGCATGACCAACATCGGCCACTTCCGCGCGGCCTCCAAGCTGCTCGAAGGCCGGCGCGACATCCCGGTCAAGCTGTGGGTGGCCCCGCCCACCAAGATGGACGCGGCCGAACTCACCAAGGAAGGCCATTACGGCGTGTTCGGCACCGCCGGTGCGCGCACCGAAATGCCGGGCTGCTCGCTGTGCATGGGCAACCAGGCGCAGGTGCGCGAAGGTGCCACCGTGGTGTCCACCAGCACCCGCAACTTCCCCAACCGCCTGGGCAAGAACACCAACGTGTACCTGGCCTCGGCCGAACTCGCGGCCATCGCGTCCAAACTGGGCCGCATCCCCACGGTGGCCGAATACCAGGCCGACATGGGCGTGATCAACGCCGACGGCAGCAAGATCTACAAGTACATGAACTTCGACCAGATCGCCGAATACAAGGAAGTGGCCGACGGCGTGACGGTCTGACCCCACGGCCTCGCGTCTTGAAAAAGCGGCCTGCGGGCCGCTTTTTCATGGCGCCGGTTGTGCGGGGTGTCAACCAATGAGCTGAAACTGCGATTTCATGCCGGCGTCGCGCAATGGCACGAGCGCCTGGTACTCCTTGGAGTGATACCACGCCATGGCCTGGTCCCGGGTTGGGAAGACCAGGATCACCTGCATCTGGAAGCCAGAATCGCCATGCAGTTGCTCCGACGGCCCCTTGGCGAGATATTCCCCAGAATATTGGCTCAACGTCGCGGGCACCGATGCCCCATATTCCTGAAGCTTGTCCTTGTCTGTACCTGTTGGTGTGAAGTTGACGGTGATGTAGGCAGGCATTGGTCGGGTCCTCTATCAAAAACGTTCCATGAAAACAAAAAGCGACGGGCAAACGTCGCGCGGTGGTCTGCGCCAGGGTGTGGGAGCCAGCCCCCACCTCGCCCCGGTAGGGCAGACGATGGAAGTCTAGATTCATGATTTAAATAGGACAATGAGCAAAATTTTGACTAACTGGTAAGAAAAAATGAACAATAGCCGAAACCTTTCCCGACTCATGGTGTTTGCGACGGTTGCGAAAAAGGGCTCATTCACACAGGCGGCCGACGAGATGGGCGTGACCAAGTCAGCCGTCAGCCAGCAGGTTAAATTGCTGGAAGCCGAGATCGGCGCCCGCGTGCTTCATCGCACCACGCGAGGTGTCGCCTTGACGGCGCTGGGGGAAAAGCTCCTGGACCGGTGCCTGTTGCTCCAGGAGCAAGTGAATACGGTGTTCGCGGACATCGTGAACGCCGGCATCGCGCCACAAGGCCGTTTTTCTGTGACGTTTCCGCATGCATTGGCCCCATCGGTGGTGGAGCCGGCCATCGAGCAACTTTGTGTGGAATTCCCTCGCCTGGAACCGGAGTTGCTTGTGAGCGACGAAGTCATGGACCTGGTCGCCAACAATCTGGATGTTGCCGTCCATGTGGGCGAACTGCCCAGCAGTGGTTACCGTGCGCTCCCGGTCGGCGCCATGACCGAAGTGTTTTGTGCCAGTCCGCTGTACCTGAGCCGCACTTCCATTCCGAAGACGCCGCAGGACCTTTGCGGGCATCGATGGATTGCAACGAGCTGGCAGCACCCGCAAATGTCGATCTGGCGATCAGGCGGGGCAGGGCGCTCAACCATCACGCTCACGCAATTTGCCCAAGTCAACACCCTGCCAGGTGCTGTCGCGCTGGCTTTGCGCCATATGGGGGTTGTCCTGCTTCCGGATGTGATCGCGAAGCCGCTCATTCAGGCCGGCGAACTGGTTCAACTCGTCGCGGGCATCACCGGGCCACGCTGGCCCGTTCATACACTGCATGCGTACACCAGCGAACGCCCCGTTCATGTCTCCCGTTTCCATCAATTGGTGCAACGTTATTTTCAAGGCTGACTTGATCGTGAAGTGGCGGCAGCGGCGCGTTATTCACGCCGGGTGGAAATGGCCGAGATCGAGAAAAACGATTTCAACCTGAACATTTCGCGCTACATCAGCACGGCGGTGGGCGAGGCCGAGATTGATCTGGATGCGACGCACCGCGAGCTGGCCGAGATTGAGCAGGCCATCGCGGCGGCAAAGCGCCAGCACAACGGTTTTTTGACAGAACTGGGTCTGCCTCTGCTGCCTTGAATTTGTGGCCTTGAATCGGGCGGGCGTCAAAAAACGCTTTTGTCCGCCTCTTTCTTCAGCGCCACCTTCTCCGCCGCCCGCAGCGCCTTATTGCGCTTGCGGTGGGCACCGGCCTTGCGGGCGCGTGCGGGCGCCACCAGGGGGTTGCGGGGCGGGGGCGCGCTGACCTTGAAGGAGGTCTTGCGCTTGAGCTTGCGGGCGGAGGTCATGGCCGGGGCCGGGGCAACAGCGCCTGCAGCGACACCAGCCCTGTGGACAGCGAGGTGCCCACGATGATGACCAGGCCGCTGAGAATCATCAGCGGGGTGATGGTTTCGCCCAGCAGCAGCACGCCATACACCAGCGCAAACACGGGCACGAGAAAGGTCACGGCCAGCGCGCGGGCCGGGCCGGCGTTCTCGATCAGCCGGAAGTACAGGATGTACGCAACGCCCGTGCACAACACGCCCACCACCACCAGCGCCAGCCACGCGCCCGCGCCGGGTGTTTGGGCGGGCCACAGCCACAGCGCCGGCAGCGCCAG
>JBGSNW010000131.1:0-2968 GCA_041739435.1 Burkholderiaceae bacterium | reverse complement strand
CGCGACGCCGACTTCTTCGTGCCGCTGCACGAGCGCGTGCGCAAGGCCAGGCGCGTGCAGGCCGACCTGTTCGTGTCTCTGCATGCCGATGCCTTCTTCAAGCCGAAGGCGCGCGGCGCCTCGGTGTTCGCGCTCAGCCAGGGCGGTGCGTCCAGCAGCGCGGCGCGCTGGATGGCCGACAAGGAAAACAAGGCCGACCTGATTGGCGGCCTCAACGTCAAGGCCAAGGACGCGCAGGTGCAGCGCGCCCTGCTCGACATGAGCACCACCGCGCAGATCAACGACAGCCTCAAGCTCGGCGCGGCCATGCTGGGCGAGATCGGCAGCGTCGGGCGCCTGCACAAGCCGCGCGTGGAACAGGCCGGGTTTGCCGTGCTCAAGGCGCCCGACATTCCCAGCGTGCTGGTCGAAACCGCCTTCATCAGCAACCCCGAGGAAGAAGCCGCCCTGCGCAGCGAAACCTATCAGGTGCAGCTGGCCGACGCGCTGATGCGCGGCATCCAGGGCTACTTTGCCAAAAACCCGCCGCTGGCGCGCTCGCGCAGTACTTGAATAACGCCCCCACGCTTGTCACTGCGTGTACTGCGCTGCCCCCCCCAAACGCGGGTAATGCCTGATCGTAGTTCCCACAACGCCCGGCGCAAGGCCGCGCGGTATAACCCGGCAGCCCCACCACGGAGACATCGATGCAAAAAACACGGGCAGGCTGGCTTGCCACCCTGCTGCTGGTTCTGGCCAGCAGCCTCAACGCACAGATCCTGATCGGCCAGACCGCCGGTTTCACCGGCCCCGTGGCCGCCGGGGTGAAGGAAACCACCGACGGCGCCCGCCTGTACCTGAGCGCCATCAACGCCAAGGGCGGCGTCAACGGCCAGAAGGTCGAACTGATCTCGCTGGACGACCAGTTCGACCCCAAGAAGGCCGCCGAAAACGCACGCACACTGGTTGAAAAGCGCAACGTGACCGCCCTGTTCCTGGTGCGCGGCACGCCCCACACCCAGGCCGTGATCCCGGTGCTCGACCAGCACGGCGTGCCGCTGGTCGGCCCGTCCACCGGCGCGATGGTGCTGCACCAGCCCGTGCGCAAACACGTGTTCAACGTGCGGGCCACCTACCAGCGCGAGGCCGAAAAATCCGTGGCGCACCTGACCTCGACCGGCATCACCCGCATTGCGCTGGTGCACGTGAACGACAGCTTTGGCGCCGATGGCGCGGCAGGCGCCCAAAAGGGGCTGGCGGCGGCCCAACTCCAGCCGGTGGCGCTGGAAATCTTTGACCGCGCCAAGCCCGACTTCTCCGCCATCGGCCCCAAGCTGGCGAAAGCACAGGCGCAGGCGGTGGTGCTCATCGCCTCGGGCAGCGCCGTGGTGGACGCCATCAAGTCATTGCGCCAGGCCGGCTCCAGCGCGCAGGTGGTCACGTTGTCCAACAACGCGTCGGGCGGGTTCATCAAGAGCCTGGGCACCAACGCGCGGGGGGTGATCGTGAGCCAGGTGTTCCCTTACGAGCGCTCCATCGCGTTCCCCATGGTCCATGAAGCCCAGGAGATGGCCAAAGCGCAGGGCCGCGGTGAAATCAGCCCCGCCATGCTCGAAGGTTTTGCCGCCGCCAAGGTGCTGGTCGAGGCGCTGCGGCGCGCCGGCCCCAACCCCGGCCGTGCCAGCGTTCAGGCCGCGCTGGAGAACATGCGCAAGTTCGACCTGGGGGGCCTGGAAGTCAGCTTCAGCCCGGACGATCACACCGGCCTGGACTTTGCCGACCTGTCCATCATCGGCGCCAACGGCAAGTTCCGGCGCTGATCAGCGGCCCGGTTGCCGCGTCGCGCGCCGGGCCTTCCAGGTGCCCCACAGCACCAGCAGGCCGGGCACCAGAATCATGGCCCAGATGATTTTTTCCAGATTCGCCTGCACCCAGGGCACGTTGCCAAACACATAGCCCGCCGTGCCGATGCCCAGCACCCAGATCAGCGCGCCCAGCACGTTGTAGGCGCTGAACCTGGCGCGGTCCATGGCAGCCACGCCAGCCACAAACGGGGCAAAGGTGCGGATGAACGGCATGAAACGCGCCAGCACGATGGTGATGCCGCCATAACGCTCGTAAAACGCATGGGCCTGGTCAAAGGCGCGCCGGTTGAAAAAACGCGAGTTCTCCCACTGAAACACCCTGGGGCCAAAGTAGCGCCCGATGGCGTAGTTGCACTGGTCGCCCGCGATGGCCGCCGCCAGCAGCACCCCGCAGGCCAGCGGAAAGCTCAGCAGCCCCGCGCCGCTCAGCGCGCCCACCACAAACAGCAGCGAGTCGCCCGGCAAAAAGGGCATGACCACCACGCCCGTCTCGGTGAAAACAATGATGAACAACAGCGCGTACACCCACGGCCCGTGGTCCCGCACGAACACCGCCAGGTGTTGGTCCACGTGGACAATGAAATCCACCAGAAACGAAAGTACTTCCATGGCGGCGATTATCGGTGCGGCCAGCCAACACCCGGGTGGGCCGCGCCGGGAGGGTTTGTTAGGATGTTTGACCGCGCCGCAGGTGACGCGGGCGCCGCGCCGCAGCTGCCGCGGTTGCGCCAACCGAGAATGATTCATGCAACGTATCTGTCCCGTGTGCGAAACGGCCAACCGCCCCAACGCACGTTATTGCCGCAAATGCGCCACGCCGCTGCCCACCGACGAGGCGCCCTACGCGCAGACGCAGATTTTTGTGCCGTCCGAATCGTTCGATCCGGACGGCACCAGCCCGGCCGCACAGCCCACCCGCCCCATTGAACTGGACGAGCCCGGCGCCAGTGCGCGCAAGGCCCAGCGCCGTGTATTGGCGGGTTTTGTCGTGGCCACACTGGTGCTGGGCATGGCCTTCTGGTGGAAGCAGCGCTCCGACAACACCCCCGCGCCCGTTGCCGAACCGGTGCTGGCATCCGCCCCCGCACCCATGCCAGCGGTCGTTGAACCCACGCCAGCGCCAC
>JBGSNW010000007.1:0-2465 GCA_041739435.1 Burkholderiaceae bacterium | reverse complement strand
GTCGCCACTGCTGCTGGCGGCGCTGGACCACTGGGTGCTGCCGCGCTACAGCCGCGACGACGGGCCGGTGCTGGCAGAAATCGCCGAGCCGCAGGACGCGCCGGTTGTCCTCGCGGGCTTTGGCCGCTATGGGCAGATCATCGGGCGCCTGCTGCTGGCCGAAGGCTTTCCCGCCACCGTGCTCGACCACGACGCCGAGATGGTCGAAGCCGCGCGCAAGTTTGGCTACAAGGTGTTCTATGGCGACGCCACGCGGCTCGATCTGCTGCGCATCGCGGGCGCGGCGCAGGCGAGGATTCTGGTGGTGGCGGTGGACGACGTGGACCAGTCGCTGGCCATCGTCGATCTGGCGCGCGAGCATTTTCCGCACCTCGAAATCGTGGCCCGCGCGCGCGACGTGACCCACTGGAACGCCCTGCGCGACCGCGGCGTGATGCGGGTGCAGCGCGAGCTGTTCGAGTCCAGCCTGCTCAGCGCCAGAACCGTGCTGGAGCTGCTGGGCCGCCCGGCCGACGCCGCGCTGCAAAGTGCCGACCGTTTTCGCCAGCACAACCTGGCGCTGTTCGAGGCCATGTACCCACACCATCAGGACCGCGCCAGGGTGATCGCCACCATCAAGCAGGGGCGCCAGCAACTTGAAGCGCAGATGGCCCGCGAACGCGCCGAGGCCCGCGCGGCGACGGCCACGCCCGTGGACGGCCCAACTGGCAAAATTTAAAGCCTTTTAAGGCCTTAGCCCCCGCCAGATGGCGATAGTTTGCTCTTCTTTTAATAGAAAAGATGATGAAACCCGTCCCACACCAGCTTCGCCCCGGTGAGCAGCATGCCCAGGTACACCAGCCGGTAGAACAGCACCGCGTTGATGCGGTGGGCAACGCGCACGCCCACGAGCACGCCAATGGGCGCAAACGGCAGCAGGGCCAGTGAGGTCGCCATGTTGCGCGTGTCCAGCAGGCCCAGCCAGGCGTACGGGCCCCATTTGCTGAGGTTCACCACGAAAAAAAACGCCGACAGGGTGGCCGTGAACACCAGCGGCGGCAGCCGCATCGGGATCACATACGCGTTGACCGGCGGCCCCCCCGCGTGCGCCACGAAGCTCGTGAAACCCGCGGTGACGGTCAGGATGGCGCCCAGCCATCGCGGCGGATGTGGGCTGTCGGGGCCCGGCGCAAACAGCAGGCGCTGCGCCAGAAACACCAGCGTGAAAATTCCCACGATGCCGGCCACCAGGCGGGTGTCCAGCCACTTGAACAGCAGGGTTCCAACCACGGTGCCCACCAGCCCGAACGGCACCAGGAAGCGGATCAGCTTCCAGTCAAAGTGGCGGCGAAAGGCGTGCAGCCCCAGCAGGTCCATCACCAGCAACACCGGCATCAGCATGGCCGCGGCCTGCGGCACCGTCACCACCAGCGCCATCAGCGGCACGGCCAGTGAGCCAAAGCCCGCGCCGAACCCGCTTTTGCTCACGCCCAGCAGCAGCACCGCGGGGATGGCCACGAGGTAAAAAAAGGGGTCGGTGATCAGGGGCATGGGGCAACGACAATCCGGACATGCAAAACATTCAATTCTGGGGCGAAACACTGCGCCTGCTGGTGGAACTGACCGCCACCGCCGCCTTTGCGCTTTCGGGCATTCTCATGGGCGCGCGCATCCGCCTGGACGCGGTGGGTGTGGCGGTGGTCGGTTTCCTCGCGGCCTTTGGCGGCGGAACGCTGCGCGATCTGCTGCTGGACCAGCGGCCGTTCTTCTGGGTGCTTCATGTGGAGCTGCTCTGGGGTGTGTTGACGCTGTGTGTGCTGGCCATGCTGTTCCTGCGTGGACGGCACATGAAGCTGACCGAGCGCGCCATCCAGTGGCCCGACGCACTGGGCCTGGGCCTCTTCACCGCCACCGGCGCCCACCAGGCCTTGCTGCTGGACATGCCCGCGCTGGTGGCCGTGCTCATGGGCCTGATCACCGGGGTGTTCGGCGGCGTGCTGCGCGACGTGGTCTGCAACGAAATCCCCACCGCCTTCAAGGACCACCGGCCGTACGCCCTGTGTGCCTTTGCCGGCGGCTGGCTGTACGTCGCACTGTGGAACATGGCCGTCCCGGGCTGGCTCGCGCTGGTGGCCTGCGTGGGGTTCACCGCGGGACTGCGGGGCCTGGCACTCTGGCGGAACTGGCAATTGCCGACCTGGAAGCTGTAACGCAGCCGCGGGTTGCCGCTGCACGGACCGTTGCTCCCGACCGCCAGCGGGTCTGGCGTGAAGCGGCCCTGCGCTGTGGTCGGCATGGATACGGCTCAACGCAGTGTCGTCACCATGTGGACCTTGGCGTGATCGCGTCCGTCCACACGAATCGCGCGCGGCAACACGCCCCACACGGCAAAGCCACAGCGCGCGTACAGCCCCTGCGCCCGCGGATTGCCTTCGGTCACGGTCAGGTCCAGTTGCACCAGCCCGGGCAGCGCCCGCGCCCGCGCC
>JBGSNW010000526.1:0-2369 GCA_041739435.1 Burkholderiaceae bacterium | reverse complement strand
CCCATGACCCGCAGCGTGGCCGACGCTGCGCTCATGATGGCCACCCTGTCGCGGCCCGATGCGCGCGACAGCATGAGCCTGCCACCCCAGTCCGTGGATTGGCACGACTTTGACCACGGCACCGAGGTGCTGCGGGGACTGCGCATCGGCTTGCTGATCGACGCGGGCTGCGGCCTCCCACTGGAGCCCGAGGTGCGCGACGCCGTCGAGGCAGCAGCCCGGGTCTTCGAACGCGCGGGGGCCATTGTCGAGCCCATGAAACCGTTTTTCACCCGCGCCATGCTCGACGGCATGGACCATTTCTGGCGCATGCGCACCCACATGGACCTGGCGGCGTTGCGCCCCGAGAAGCAGGGCAAGGTGCTGCCTTTCATCCAGCAGTGGGGCGACAGCGCGGCCACGTTGAGCGGCACACACATGTTCACCGCCGCCAGCCAGTTTCATGCCACACGCGTGGCCACGGTCCACGCCTGCAACGCGTTCGATTACGTGATTTCGCCCACCTCACCCGTGCCCGCGTTCGACGCCGAACTGCCCTCGCCCACCAACGACCCACGCCGGCCGCTGGAACACATCGCCTTCACCGTGCCGTTCAACATGAGCGAGCAGCCTGGCGCCAGCATCAACTGCGGCCACACCGCCGCGGGGCTTCCCATCGGCCTGCAAATCGCCGGGCGGCGCTTCGACGACCTGGGGGTGCTGCGCGTTTCACGCGCGTATGAACTGCTGCGTGGTTCGCAACGGCCGTGGCCCGAGCCACCAGCAGCCTCGGCCGCTTCGTGAATGAACGACGGGGCAAAAGACACCCGTGTCAGCCTCCGCCGTTTTGAACATGGGTTGAAACCCGTCGTGCGCGGTCGCCGACACCGGATCAGGCGGCGTCGGGATTGGCTTGTGCGGTGACGGCAACACGGGTCTGGTCGTAGACCGGCTGCGGCGGCAGTCCACCCAGGTGTCGCGTGTCGGCCCAGTCGATGATCTCCATCGCATCGCCGTCAACCCGCAGGCGATTCAGGCCCCCATTGGGAATGCTGCAGGTGCGCGGCCCCGACAGCGGCAGCGCACGCGCCGAACGGTAGATCATGTCAAGCACGCCCCCGTGCGTGACCACCAGCAGCGTCTGCCGCGGGTGCGCGGCCACAAGCCGCCGCACGGCATCCATGACGCGGGCGTGAAACTGCCGCGTGCTTTCACCGCCGTCAAAGGAGAAGTCTTCATGAAACCGGACCCACTGCGCCCAGGCGTCCGGGTATTGACCCTTGATGTCATCCGAGCGCATGCCATCGACCTGGCCAAAGCTGCGTTCACGCAAGGCCGCATCGTGAATTCCGTTCATGCTCAGGGTTTGCAGGGCGGGTTCGGCCGTCTGGCGGGTGCGCAGCAGGTCACTCGCATAAAGGTGATGCACCGTCTCCCCCGCCAACCGCCCGGCCACACGGCGCGCCTGCTCGTGGCCCACCGCGTTCAGGGGCACATCCACCTGCCCCTGAAACCGCAACTCGCGATTCCAGTCGGTTTCGCCGTGACGGATGAGCAGCAGTTCGGTCATGGGTGAATTATCCGGTGCGCACTCCGTTCACGCCAATTCGGAACAAAATATGGCCTTAGCCCCCGTGAAATGGTCGTTTTATGCTATGAAAAAAAGACTTTCGGCACGACGGCGCAAGGGTCAGGCGCCCCTGGGTGTCAGGCCCGGTCGAGGCCGCGCACTTTCTCCATCAGGCGCGCGCACACCGCGGGCGAGACAAACTTGTCCACCTCGCCGCCGAGCGTGGCGATCTCGCGCACCAGGGTGCTGCTGATGGACTGGTATTTGGGGTTGGGTGCGAGAAACACCGTTTCCACATCGGGCATGAGGCTGCGGTTCATGCCGGCAAGCTGGAACTCGTAGTCAAAATCGGTCACACCGCGCACACCCCGCAGCACGGCCGTGCCGTCGTGGGCGACCACAAAATCGCGCAGCAGCCCCGAAAAACTCTCGACCGTGACCTGCGGATGGGGCCGGACGGCCTCGCGCACCATTTCCATGCGTTCGTCCAGCGTGAACATGGTTTTTTTGTGGTGCCCCACCGCCACGGCCACGATGACGCGGTCAAACAGGCGGGCCGCGCGGTGCAGCATGTCTTCATGGCCCAGGGTGATCGGGTCAAAGGTGCCGGGGTACACGGCGAGCACGCGGGTCATGGGCGGTCGTCCTCGAATCTGGGGCGGTTGACTCGCAGCATTATGCAGCGCGCCGCAGCAGGTGGGCGTGCACCGCACCCGCCTTCAGGTGCCGGTGCACGGCAAGGCCCAAGGGCTGCAAGGTGGCGTCGGTCCAGGCCACGGGCGCCTCCAGATACACCCAGCCGTCGGCCGCCACGGCCGCC
>JBGSNW010000484.1:0-2362 GCA_041739435.1 Burkholderiaceae bacterium | reverse complement strand
GCCGCCCACACCAAGGCCGAAACCGTGGCCAGCCGCAAGGCCAGCCAGATCGCCCTGGAAACCTTCACCGCCGCACTGCCCGAGCTGCTCGGCGGCAGCGCCGACCTCACCGGCTCCAACCTGACCAACACCACGAGCACGCCCGCGTTCCGCGTGGACCTGTCGGGCGACGTGGTGACCTACCCCGACGCGGCCGGTACCCCCGGCGCGCGCATCGGGCGCCACATCAACTACGGCGTGCGCGAGTTCGGCATGGCCGCCATCATGAACGGCGTGGCGCTGCATGGGGGTTTCATCCCCTACGGCGGCACCTTCCTCACCTTCAGCGACTACAGCCGCAACGCCATCCGCATGGCCGCGCTCATGAAGCAGCGCGTGATCCACGTCTTCACGCACGACTCCATCGGGCTGGGCGAAGACGGCCCCACGCATCAGTCGATCGAGCACGCGGCCAGCCTGCGCCTGATCCCGGGGCTGGACGTCTGGCGCCCCGCCGACACTGCTGAAACCGTCGTGGCCTGGGCCGTGGCGCTGGAGAACCGCCATCGGCCCACGGCGCTGCTGCTGTCGCGCCAGAACCTGCCCTACGCGCCCAAGACCGATCTCGGCGAGATCAGCCGCGGCGCCTATGTGCTGGCCGAACCGGCCGAAGTGGGGCTGAAGAAAAAGGCGCAGGCGGTGATCATCGCCACGGGCTCCGAGGTGCAGCTCGCGCTGCGCGCGCAGGAGCTGCTGGCGGCGAAGAAAATTGCGGTACGTGTGGTCTCCATGCCCAGCACCACCGTGTTCGACCGCCAGACGGTGGACTACAAGAGCGCGGTGCTGCCCCAGGGCCTGCCGCGCATCGCCGTCGAAATGGGCGCCACCGGCGGCTGGTGGAAATACGGTTGCGCCGCCGTGGTGGGCATCGACACCTACGGCGAGTCGGCACCCGCGCCGACGTTGTTCCAGCACTTTGGCTTCACGGCCGAGAACGTGGCCGAGACGGTGCAGGCCGTGCTGGGCCAGAAATAGCGCCGCCGGGGCTGCGCGCGGCGTCAGGCCGGGCAACACGGGCGGAACAGGGTTTTTGTTTCACAGGAGAACTCACATGACGATCAAAGTAGGCATCAACGGTTTCGGGCGCATCGGGCGCATGGTGTTTCGGGCGGCGCAGGCGAACTTCAAGGACATCGAGATCGTGGCCATCAACGACCTGCTCGAGCCCGACTACCTGGCCTACATGCTCCAGTACGACAGCGTGCACGGTCGCTTCCAGGGCGACATTTCGGTGGACGGCAACACCCTGATCGTCAATGGCCGAAAAATCCGCCTGACACAAGAGCGCGACCCGGCCAACCTCAAATGGAACGAGGCGGGCGCCGACATCGTCATCGAGTCCACGGGCTTGTTCCTCACCAAGGAAACGGGTGAGAAGCACCTGGCGGCGGGCGCCAAAAAAGTGGTCATGTCCGCCCCTTCCAAGGACGACACCCCCATGTTCGTCTTCGGCGTCAACGACAAGACCTACGCGGGCCAGGCCGTCATCAGCAACGCCAGCTGCACCACCAACTGCCTGGCCCCCGTGGCCAAGGTGCTCAACGACAAATGGGGCATCAAGCGCGGCCTCATGACCACCGTGCACGCCGCCACTGCCACGCAGAAAACCGTGGACGGCCCCAGCAACAAGGACTGGCGCGGCGGCCGCGGCATCCTCGAGAACATCATCCCCAGCTCCACGGGCGCGGCCAAGGCGGTGGGCGTGGTGATCCCCGAGCTCAACAAGAAGCTCACCGGCATGAGCTTTCGCGTGCCGACCTCCGACGTGTCGGTGATCGACCTGACGGTCGAGCTCAACCACGAAGCCAGCTACGCCGAGATCTGCGCCGAAATGAAGGCCCAGAGCCAGGGCGCGCTCAAGGGCATCCTGGCCTACACCGAGGACAAGGTGGTGGCCAGCGACTTCCGCGGGGAAAGCTGCACCTCGGTGTTCGACGCCGACGCCGGCATCGCGCTGGACAAGACCTTCGTCAAGGTCATCAGCTGGTACGACAACGAGTGGGGTTATTCCAACAAGACGCTGGAGATGGTGCGCGTGGTGGCGAAGTAAGCCGGCAAGGCGTGCCATCATGGGTGGCCTGCCGGAAGATCGCCAATTGATGCCCTTTCCTGCCCCTGTTTCCTGCCAGACCGGCCTGCGGCCCGTGGTACAAAGTGCCATGGGCCGTTTTGTTTTTGCCGTGCTGTTCACGGCACTTGTGGGTCTGTGCGCACCGGCGGGCGCACAGACCGCCACGCCATGGGCGCGTGGCCTGATCGTGCGCCTCAAGCCGCAAGAGCCTATTGCCGCCCCCACCCCGGCGGGACCGGACGCCACGCCGGC
>JBGSNW010000465.1:0-3278 GCA_041739435.1 Burkholderiaceae bacterium | reverse complement strand
GCCGGCCTGGGCTGCTCGCCCCGCACCACCAGCAGCAGCACGGTGGACAAAAGCGGCGTCAGAAACGACAGCAGGCCGATGTGGCGGGCGTCGCCCCGCTTGAGCGCGGCGTCCCACAAAAAGAAGGCCGCGCCCAACGGCCCCAGCCCCATCAGGACGACCAGCCCCCAGTCGCGCGGCGACAGGCGCACCGACGGCTCCAGCAGCACATGGCAGCCCAGCGACAGCAGGCCCGACACCAGCGCAAACCCGCCGATGGCCGACGTGGGAAACGCCGCCACCCGCCGCGTCATCAGCGAATAGCTGGCCCAGATGAAGGCCGACCCCAGCGCCGGGATATAACCCCAGGCGAACCCGCCCGTGGGCATCCGCCCGCCGGTGATCGCCACCGCCGCGCCCACAAACCCCGTGAACGCCGCCAGCACATGCAAGCGGCCCAGCCGCACGCCCGGCAGAAACAGCGGCGCCATCACCACGATGCCCAGCGGCCACAGGTAATTGACCAGATTGGCCTGCACCGGCGGCGCGTGCCGCAGCGCAATGAACAACAGAAAGTGAAAGCCGAACAGCCCGTACACACCCAGCGCCAGCGTGGCGGGCGGCACGCGCCACTGACGCAGGTCAAAGCGCGAAAGCGGCAACGCCAGCACACTGCCCACCATCAGCGCCAGACCGGTCAGCAGAAACGGCGGCACGTGCGACAGCGACACCCCCAGCGCTGCCAGCGTGGCCCACAGCGCAATGGCGCCCAGCGCGAAAGCGTTGGCGCTCATTGACACGCCACCCGGTGCGGCGCCCCACTCCAGGAGATAACGACATGAGCACTTTCGACCACGGCGGACTGATCCACGACATCAACGAGAACATCGCGCCCTTTCGCAAGGCCCAGCCCGAGGCCATGGCCGCCTTCCACCAGCTTGCCAAGGCCGCCATGGCCGAAGGCGTGGTCAGCGCGCGCCAGAAAGAACTGACCGCACTGGCCATCGGCGTCACGCAGAACTGTTCGGGTTGTATCGGGTTTCATGTGAAAGCCTTGGTTAGGCTGGGCGCCACCCGCGCCGAGCTGGAGGAAATTCTGGCCGTGTGCGTCTACATGGGCGGCGGCCCGGCGCTGATGTACACCGCCGAGGCCCTGGCGGCCTGGGACGCGATGGCACCCAGGCCGTGAGGCGCCAATCACCCCTGCGGATTCAACACCCCATGCGCCTGCTGGTCCGCGTGGTAGCTGCTGCGCACCATGGCGCCCACGGCGGCATGGGAAAAGCCCATTTCGTAGGCCTTTTCCTCGAACATTTTGAAGGTGTCGGGGTGCACGTAGCGGCGCACCGGCAGGTGGCTGGTGGAGGGGGCGAGGTATTGGCCGAGCGTCAGCATCTCGATGCCGTGGGCGCGCATGTCGCGCATCACGTCCAGGATTTCGTCGTCGGTCTCGCCCAGGCCGACCATCAGGCCGCTCTTGGTGGGCACGTGGGGAAACAGCGCCTTGAACTTCTGGAGCAGGTTCAGTGAAAACTGGTAGTCGGAGCCCGGGCGCGCCTCTTTGTACAGGCGCGGCACGGTTTCCAGGTTGTGGTTCATCACGTCGGGCGGCGCGGCCTTGAGGATCTCCAGCGCGCGGTCGTCGCGGCCCCGAAAGTCGGGCACCAGCACCTCGATCCGCGTGCCGGGCGAGCGTTCGCGCGTCTTGCGGATGCACTCCACAAAATGGCCTGCGCCACCGTCGCGCAAATCATCCCGGTCCACGCTGGTGATGACCACGTATTGGAGCTGGAGCTGTGCAATGGTCCGGGCCAGGTTCTCGGGCTCATTCGCGTCCAGCGGGTCGGGGCGGCCGTGGCCCACGTCGCAAAACGGGCAGCGGCGCGTGCATTTGTCGCCCATGATCATGAAGGTGGCCGTGCCCTTGCCAAAACATTCGCCGATGTTGGGGCACGAGGCCTCCTCGCACACCGTGACCAGCTTGTTGCTGCGCAGCACGTCCTTGATTTCGTAGAAGCGCGTGGTGGGCGAGCCGGCCTTGACGCGGATCCATTCGGGCTTTTTGAGCAGGGGTGCGGCCTCCACCTTGACCGGGATGCGCGAGAGCTTGGCGCCGGCCTTTTGCTTGGCCGACGGGTTGTAGTTTTCAACAGACTGCGCTTCGCGCACGGTTTCGGACGAGGACATGCTGCCTTTCAGGGGGCGAGGTGCGCGGCCAGCTTGTGGCCCAGGACCTCGGCGGCCTCGCTCCAGTGGGTGTGAACCCCGATTGTAGAAAGGTCCACGGTTTTCAGGCCCGCATAGCCGCACGGGTTGATGCGCGAGAAGGGTTCGAGGTCCATTGCCACGTTGAACGCCACCCCGTGATAAGTGCAGTGACGGCTGACCTTGATGCCCAGCGCGGCAATCTTGCCCAAGTCCAAATGGGGGTCAGATTCCAATTGTTCCGACGAGAAGCCGGCCGGCAGCCGCGCGTGGCTGGCCGGGTCGGACAGCCGCACGTAAATGCCCGGCGCGCCGCGCACCCGGTGCCCGGTCACGCCGAAGTGCGCCAGCGTGCGGATCACGGCCTCTTCGATGCGGAACACGTATTCCTTGACGTAATAGCCCGCGCGCTGCAGGTCGATCAGCGGGTACGCCACCACCTGACCCGGCCCGTGGTAGGTGACCTGCCCGCCGCGGTTGGTCTGCACCACCGGAATGTCGCCCGGCGCCAGAATATGATCCGATTTGCCCGCAAGCCCTTGTGTGTAGGTGCTTTCGTGCTCGCATATCCATAGCTCATCGGGCGTGTCGGCGGTGCGCGCGGCGGTGAAGGCCTGCATGGCCGCGAAGGTCTGCGCGTAATCGGCGCGGTTCAGGAGGCGGGTTTGCAGGGTCATGCGAAGAGGGTCGTTCAGCAGACCGGGCACCAGGAGCGGCCTGCGTCTGAGATGGTCGGCCGCGAAAAATCTACAGCACCACCTTCACCATCGGATGCCCCGACAGCGCGCGGTACAGGTCGTCGAGTTGTTCGCGGCTGGTGGCGGTGACGGTGAGGGTGACGCCCAGGTAATTGCCGGCCCGGCTTTCGCGCAGCGCCACGCCGGTGGCGGCGTCAAAGCTGGGGTCGAACTGGCGGGCGATGGTGGTCAGGGCGTGGACAAAACCGTCGGCCCGGGCGCCCATGACCTTGATGGGAAAACGCGACGGGTATTCGATCAGCGAGTCGCGGCGCGGATCGCCCGCGCTGGCCGGGGGGTGGATGGAGGCACTCATGCGCCAGCGGCCGTCCGCGCCTTGGCGCGCTGGTAGCCGGC
>JBGSNW010000461.1:0-3089 GCA_041739435.1 Burkholderiaceae bacterium | reverse complement strand
TAGAGTGCGCCGTCCTGGCCCAGCACCATTTGCACCGGCCCGGCCAGACCGTCGGCCACGACCTCGCGGGTGGCGAACTTGTCGCCACTGGCGCGGGTGATGCGGCCGGTGGCGATTTCGGCGTAGACGATGCTGCCGTCGGCCAGGGGAATGGCGTCCATCGGCGCCTTCAGCCCGTGCAGCCAGGCCGTGGTCTTGCGGGTGGCGCGGTCCACCAGCTGCACCGAGCCGGTGAACCACGACGTGAGCGCAAAGTGGCGGGCCGACACGCCCACGGCAAACGGGTACTCCATGTCGGAGGCCTGCATGCGGAAGATGTCCTTCACGGCGCCGCTGCGGGCGTTGACTTCGCGAAAGCCGAAGACGTCGGCCACGTACAGCGTGTCGTCATCGATCTTCAGGCCCGCCGGCACCGCCAGCTTGCCGCTCGTGAGCACCCGCGCCTCATGCGTGGCCGGGTTGAAGGCTTCGATGGTGTTGTCGGCCATGTTGGACACATACACCGTGCCGTCGGGCGCGATGGCCAGGTTGTCGAGCGCCGTCTTGAGCTGCCTGACCACTGTCTTGGCGCCGCTGGCCAGGGCCACGCGCACCAGTTCGCCGGTGGCGGTGTCCACCACGTACAGGTTGCCCTTGCCGTCCAGATTGGCGGCGGCCGGAACCTTGAAGCCACTGGCGATCACTGCGAGATCTCCGTTGGCCGGGTTGATCTTCACCACCTGCCCCTTGAACCACAGCGGTCCGTAGAGCATGCCGTCGGGGCCGGCTTCAAAGCCGTTGAAGCCGCCCATGTTTTTCTTGATGAGGCGCGGTGCCGCCTTGCCCGCGACGTCGATCTCCCACAGTGCGTCGCCCAGAAACACCTGCGAGGCGTAGAGCTTGCCGTTCCTGCGGTCGAAGTCGAGCGAGTTCAGGCCCGGCAAGTCCTTGGCGAGGACCCGCATGGGGGCGGCGTCGTTCTCGCGGTAGCGCAGCATGCCCATGAGGTAATTGGTCCAGGCCATCTCGCCCTTGGGGCCGATGGCAATGTCGTCGGCCTGGCCTTCGGGTCCGGCGATCAGCACCTTCGCGGCACCGGTGGTGCGGTTCACCTCCCATAGGGTGTTGCCCACCACCGAGCCCGCCAGCAGGCGCCCTTGTGTGTCCACGGCCAACCCATGCACGCCGCTGAACGACGAGGGCGCGACCAGCACTTCAGGCGCACTCCACGCGGCGGGACGGGACGGCGGCATCGGCGCGCACGCACCCAGCGTCAAAACGGCGGCCAGCAAGCTGGCGGCAAGGGTTCGGTTCATGGGAGTCTCCTGACGGTGTTTATGAATTTCAGTCTAGAAGCCGCCCCGGCCGATGCAAGTCGCACGGGGGACAAAACCGCGGCCCGATCGGCGCCCCGGATGCCCCAGATAAAATTCGCGTCTTTGCGACTCCGGGAAACCACCGTGTCCGACCGTCTCGCGGTGTTGCCGCAGTATTTGTTGCCCCAGCGGGCGCTGACCGTGTTCGCGGGCTGGTGTGCCGCCTCGCGTGCCACCTGGTGGACGCGCAACGTCATTCCGTGGTTCATCCGGCGCTATGGCGTCAACATGGCCGAGGCCGCCAACCCCGACCCGCACGGCTACGCCACCTTCAATGAATTTTTCACCCGCCCGCTGCGCGAGGGCGCGCGCCCGCTGGCCGACGCGCCCTGGGTGTGTCCGGTGGACGGCGCCATCAGCCAGTTCGGACCCGTCGCGGGCGACCAGATTTTCCAGGCCAAGGGGCACAGCTATTCCACCCGCGCGTTGGTGGGGGGCGATGCCGCGCTGGCCGCGCAGTTCGAGGGCGGCGCGTTCGCCACGCTGTACCTGAGCCCCAGGGATTACCACCGCATCCACATGCCCTGCAACGGGCGGTTGACGCGCATGATTTACGTGCCGGGCGCGCTGTTCTCGGTCAACCCGACCACCGCGCGTGGTGTGCCCGGGCTGTTTGCGCGCAACGAACGTGTGGTGTGTGTGTTTGATTCGGCCCACGGCCCGTTCGTGCTGGTGCTGGTGGGCGCGACCATCGTGGGCAGCATGGCCACGGTGTGGCACGGCCAGGTCAACCCGCCGCGTTCGGTCCACGTGCGCGAATGGCGCTACGACGACGCGCCCATTGCACTGGCGCAAGGCGCCGAGATGGGCCGCTTTTTGCTCGGCTCCACGGTGGTGATGCTGTTCCCCAAGAACACGCTGCGCTTCAACCCCGGCTGGGCCCCCGCGGGCGCCGTGCGCATGGGCGAAGTCATGGGTTTTGTTGAGAATTTATATCAAAATGGCCGCTAGCCCCCGTCAATAGGTCATTATCAGCTATTGATTCAGTAGTTTTTGGCGCGTTTCGGCGGCATCACTGAAACGCCACCTCGGCAAAGCTGCGCAGCTTGCGGCTGTGCAGTTGCTCGATGCCCTGGGTGCGCAGCAACTCCATGGTGCGGATGCCGATGCGCAGGTGCTGGTCCACGCGCTCGCGGTAGAAGTGGTTGGCCATGCCGGGCAGTTTGATCTCGCCGTGCAGGGGCTTGTCGCTCACGCACAGCAGGGTGCCGTAGGGCACGCGGAAGCGGAATCCGTTGGCGGCGATGGTGGCGCTTTCCATGTCCAGGGCCACGGCGCGGCTCTGGCTGAAGCGGCGCTGGGGTGTGTTGTCGGGCAACAGTTCCCAGTTGCGGTTGTCGGTGCTGGCCACGGTGCCGGTGCGCATGATGCGCTTGAGGTCGGGGCCCGAGACCTGCGTCACGTCGGCCACGGCCTTTTCAATGGCCACCTGGATCTCGGCCAGCGCGGGGATGGGCACCCACAGCGGCAACTCTTCGTCGAGCACGTGGTCTTCGCGCACATAACCATGGGCCAGCACGTAGTCGCCCAACTGCTGGCTGTTGCGCAGGCCCGCGCAGTGCCCGAGCATGATCCAGGCGTGTGGGCGCAGCACGGCGATGTGGTCGGTGATGTTCTTGGCGTTGGCCGGCCCCACCCCGATGTTCACCATGGTGATGCCCGAGCGGTCGCCGCGCACCAGGTGGTAGGCCGGCATCTGCGGCAGCCGCAGGGGCGCCGCCCCGCGCTCGTCAC
>JBGSNW010000451.1:0-2858 GCA_041739435.1 Burkholderiaceae bacterium | reverse complement strand
CGCCGATCCGGCCGCCTTGCGCGCCAACGCGTTCCGCGTCATCGACAGCACCCAGGTGGTCAGCATCGCCACCAACCTGGGCGACACCAAGTCCATCATCACCCACCCGGCCACGACATCACACGGGCGCCTGACCGAGGCGCAGCGCCAGTCCGCCGGCATCGGCCAGGGACTGATCCGCCTGGCGGTGGGCCTCGAACACGTTGAAGACATCAAGGCCGACCTGCTGCGTGGCCTGGACACCCTGTAAACCATGACAAAAACCCGAACCCGCTTTGCACCATCGCCCACCGGCTTCATCCATCTGGGCAATGTCCGCTCGGCGCTGTACCCATGGGCTTTCGCGCGAGCCACGGGTGGCGACTTCATCCTGCGCATCGAAGACACCGACCTCGAGCGCTCGTCCCAGGCCGCGGTCGACGTCATCATCGAAGGCCTGGCCTGGCTGGGGCTTGATCATGACGAAGGCCCGTTCTACCAGATGCAGCGCATGGACCGCTACAAGGCGGTGCTGGCCGATCTGGTGGCGGCCGGGCAGGTGTACCCCTGCTACATGAGCGTGGCCGAACTCGACGCCCTGCGCGAGCGGCAGATGGCCGCCAAAGAAAAGCCGCGCTACGACGGCACCTGGCGGCCCGCGCCCGGCAAGGCCCTGCCGCCGGTGCCCGAGGGTGTGAAGCCGGTGCTGCGTTTCAAGAATCCGCAGGGGGGCGTGGTGGCCTGGGACGACAAGGTCAAGGGTCGCATCGAGATCGCCAACGACGAACTTGACGACCTGGTCATCGCCCGGCCGGACGGCACCCCCACCTACAACTTCTGCGTGGTGGTGGACGACATCGACATGGCCATCACCCACGTGATCCGAGGCGACGATCATGTGAACAACACGCCGCGCCAGATCAACATCTTCCGCGCGCTCGGCAAGGAGCCTCCGGTCTATGCCCACCTGCCCACCGTGCTCAACGAGCAGGGCGAGAAGATGAGCAAACGCAATGGCGCCAAACCCGTCACGCAGTACCGCGAAGAGGGCTACCTGCCCGACGCCATGGTGAACTACCTGGCGCGCCTGGGCTGGAGCCATGGCGACGACGAAATTTTCAGCCGCGCGCAATTCCTGCAGTGGTTCAACCTCGACCACCTCGGCCGCAGCGCCGCGCAGTTCGACGAGGCCAAGCTGCGCTGGGTCAACGCCCAGCATCTGAAGGCCACGGCCGACGATGCACTGGCACCGATGGTGGCGTCATTCCTGCAGCGCCGCGGCATCACGCCCGACGCGCGGCTGGCCCCGATCTGCGGCCTGTTCAAGGACCGCTGCGACACGCTGGTGGCACTGGCCGAATGGGCTGCGGCTTTTTACGCTGACGTGACACCCGTGCCGGCCGAGAAAACCCAGCACGTGACCGAGGCCGTCCAACCCGCGCTGGCCGCGCTGGCCGACAAGCTGGCATCCGTGGCCTGGGACAAGGCGGCCATTGCCGCCGCCCTCAAGGAAGTGCTGGCCGCGCACAACCTGAAGATGCCGCAACTGGCCATGCCGGTGCGCGTGCTGGTCATGGGAACAGCGCAAACGCCGTCGCTGGATGCGGTGCTGGCGTTGTCATCCCGTGACACGGTGTTGACGCGCTTGCGAGCGGCTTGAAATTTCAGGCTATAATTCAAGGCTCAGGAATTCGTGGGGGTATAGCTCAGCTGGGAGAGCGCTTGCATGGCATGCAAGAGGTCATCGGTTCGATCCCGTTTACCTCCACCACCGATTTCCTGGGACGGAAGTTCCAAGGTTTTGACCCTATCGTCTAGAGGCCTAGGACATTACCCTTTCACGGTAAGTACCGGGGTTCGAATCCCCGTAGGGTCGCCAAATTTTGCCAATTTGGTACAAGTGCCTGCACTTGGCTCGCAAGAGCGAACGCAGGACTGGAGTGGTAGTTCAGTTGGTTAGAATACCGGCCTGTCACGCCGGGGGTCGCGGGTTCGAGTCCCGTCCACTCCGCCAACAAAATCAACGGGTTGCAGCAGAAATGCCGCAACCCGTTTTTCTTTGTCCGGGCCGCGTCCCTGGTTGGACAGCACCAGGCTCCAGTGTCGTCTGCCGCACAGACTGTTACCGGCATGGGGTTCAGCCTTTGCACAACGCGTCATCGTTCGACATCTTCAGGGCGTTGAATGAAAAGACCGTTGCTTCAACTGGAAAGGACACGCCATGAAACTGAATCTGAGAACCCTCTGTCTTGCGACGGCCCTGTCGGCGCTGCCGGTGGCGGCGGTGCACGCGCAGGTGAGCTTTGGCCTCAGCGTGGCGGTGCCGGGCGTGAGCATTGGCATCAACATGCCGTCTTATCCCACCCTGGTTCAGGTGCCGGGCTACCCGGTGTATTACGACCCGCAGGCCCAGGCCAACTACTTCTTCTATGACGGTTTGTACTGGGTGTATTCCAACGACAACTGGTACGCCAGCGGCTGGTACAACGGGCCGTGGCAGTTGACGCATCGCGACGCGGTGCCGCTGTTTGTGTTGCGCGTGCCGGTGCGCTATTACCGCGTGCCACCGCCGTATTTTTATGGCTGGCGCGGGGACGCGCCGCCGCGATGGGGTGACCACTGGGGGCGCGATTGGGAGCGCCGCCGCCCGGGCTGGGACCGCTGGGATTCGCACAACGTGCCGCGGCCGGCACCGCTGCCGCGTTACCAACAAAAATACCCGGGCGACCGCTATCCCGGTTCTTGGGACCAGCAGCGGGCCATCCGCAATGAGCACGACCGCTACGAGCCGCGCGAACGTGTCCACCGCGAAATCCTTGGTCAGCCCGGCCGCGTGGACGAGCGGCGCGGTGGGGCGCGTCCGCAGCCGCCGGTGCAGC
>JBGSNW010000432.1:0-1763 GCA_041739435.1 Burkholderiaceae bacterium | reverse complement strand
GTGGCGGCGGCGTTGTCGCTGTTGCCACACGGCGATACACCCGCCGACCGGGCCCGATCGCTGCGGGCCTTGCTGGAGGGTGCGTCTGCCGACGATCGACGTGTGCTGCGGGCCGCCCTGACCGACCCGCAACCGGCCGGTGACGACAATACGAACGGCATGGGCAGCCTGCAAACGAACCCCGACGACGAACTGGCGGCGGGTTGGCGCGACGGCGGTTATCCCTACAAGAACCTGCTGCGCCGCAGCGTGTATGAAAAAGAGAAGTTCCGTCTGCAGGTGGAACTTCTCAAGCTTCAGGCCTGGGTCAAGGAAACCGGCCAGCGGGTGATTATTTTGTTTGAGGGGCGCGACGCCGCGGGCAAGGGCGGCGCGATCAAGCGATTCATGGAACACCTCAATCCGCGGGGCGCGCGCGTGGTGGCCCTCGAAAACCCACGGCCACCGAACTGGGGCAGTGGTACTTTCAGCGGTACGTGCAGCATTTGCCCACCCGCGGCGAAATCGTGCTGATGGACCGCAGCTGGTACAACCGGGCGGGCGTGGAGCGCGTCATGGGGTTTTGTTCGGCCGAGGAATACGCCGAATTCATGCGCCAGACGCCCGAGTTCGAGCGGCATCTGGTGCGCAGCGGCGTGCACCTCATCAAATTCTGGTTCAGTGTGAGCCGCAAGGAGCAGCGCCGCCGCTTCAAGGAGCGCGAATCACACCCGCTCAAGCAGTGGAAGCTCAGCCCGATCGACATGGCGTCGCTCGACAAATGGGACGACTACACCCGCGCCAAGGAGGCCATGTTCTTCGACACCGACACCGCCGATTCGCCCTGGACCGTGATCAAGAGCGATTGCAAAAAACGCGCACGCCTGAACGCCATGCGTTATGTGCTGCACAAGTTGCCCTACACCAGCAAGAGCCTCGAACAGGTCGGCAAGCTCGACCCGCTGATCGTCGGGCGCGCGCACGTGGTGTACGAGCGCGGCGAGAAAACCGGGGCGATCCTGTAGGCGCGAGGGGCGCCACCCTGTCAATTCAGATCGTCGGCCAAATCCGGGTCCGGCCCCTCGCCAATGGCACCGCGGGTGGTGCGGGCCTGGCCGTGCAGCCAGGTGCAGAACGCGCGGATTTCCAGCCGGGCGGCGCTGCGTGCGGCCACAACCAGCCAGTAGGCCAGGGGCGAGTCCATGCGCTGGCCGGGCAGCACCTCCACCAGTTCGCCGCTGGCCAGGCTGTCGGCCACCAGCGGCAGCCGCGCCAGGGCGATGCCTTGCCCGGTCAGGGCGGCCTGGGCGATCTGGTGCGCGTAGTTGAAATACAGCCAGCGCTTGGCCTCGATGCGCGGCAGCGCCCGCTCGGAGAACCAGCGACTCCAGCTCAGCAGTTCCAGGAATTTCGTGCGGTGTGAATCGCCGGCTTCGATCAGCGTGAACTGCGCCAGATCGGCCGGTTTGCGCAGCCGGGGGCCACTTTTGAGCAGCCAGGGGCTGGCCACGGGCGTGAGCTGCTCGCCAAACAGCCGCACCGCACCCGCAGGCACGTTGGCGGGCACGGCGTAGCGCAGCGCCAGATCGACGTCGGTGGTGTCCATCTCGACGGCGGTGTCGGTGGCGTCGATGCGGATGTCGATGTCGGGGTGCTCGCGCTGGAAGGCCTCCAGCCGGGGGATCAGCCACATCGAGGCGAACGACGCCCAGGTCGAGATGGCCACGGTCTTGCGGCCGGCGGTCTGGCGAATCTGGCGCACGGTGCCGTCCAGCCGCTCCAGC
>JBGSNW010000422.1:0-1805 GCA_041739435.1 Burkholderiaceae bacterium | reverse complement strand
CTTCATCCTCGGCCCCAGCCTCACCGGCGTGCTTGCGCGCATGGAGCGCGATGGCCTGATCCGCCGCGAGCGCGATCCGCAAGATCAGCGCTGCACCGTGGTCGAGGCCACGCCCAAGGGCGCCGAACTGGTGGCCCAGCTTTCGCATGCCATCGAGGCGCATTACGCGTGGATGGAAAAAACACTGGGCCCACAGCGGCTGACGCAGTTGTACGCGCTGCTCGACGCGGTCATTGAACTGGAGCAACCCGCGTCATGAACCCTTCTTACGCGCCCACGGGCACGGTTTATGGCGTTTTGCTGAACTTCCACGCCGAGTGGGAGGTCATGCGCTCGCAGATGAGCGCGCCACCCTACAACGCCGCGCCCCAGGCGCCCGTGCTCTACATCAAGCCCGCCAACACCTGGAGCCCACACGGCCGCACGATCCCCGTGCCGGCACGGGTGCCTGAAGTGGAAGTCGGCGCGACCATCGCCATGGTGATCGGGCCGACCGCCGGCACGGTCGCGGGCTACGTGTTGATGAACGACCTGTCGGTCCCGCACACGAGCTTTTTCCGGCCGCCGGTCAAGTTCAAATGCCTCGATGGATTTCTGGGTGTGGGTGACACCCTGGTGGCGCACGCCGACGCCCCCGATCCCTCCACCTTCAGTCTGGCGGTGCACATCAACGGCCAATTGCGCCAGTCCGTGGCGTTTTCCGGCCTGGTGCGCGATGCCCGGCGCCTGCTGGCCGACGTGTCCGAATTCATGACGCTGCGCCCCGGCGATGTGTTGATGCTGGGCTGCGACGCCAACCGGCCGCTGGTGCGGGTGGGCGATCACATCGACATCCGCGCGCCCGGGTTTGCCACGCTGTCCAACACGCTGGTGGCGGAGGCCGCATGAAACACGCCCGCGTCCTTCATGAAGGGGTGGCGGTCAGCGCCATTGAACACGATGGCCAACTGCGGCTTGCCGATGGCCGCCTGCTGCCGTTCGACGCCGTCACCTGGCTGCCCCCACTGGAGCCCGTGCCGCGCCCCCGCACCATTCTCGCGCTGGGCCTGAACTACGCCGACCACGCGAAAGAGCTGGCCTTCAAGGCGCCTGAAGAACCGCTGGTGTTCCTCAAGGGCGAAGGCACGCTCATCGGCCACCGGCAGGTGACGCACCGGCCCAAGGGCGTGCAGTTCATGCATTACGAATGCGAGCTGACGGTGGTGATCGGCCGCACCGCGCGCAAGGTGCAGCGCAGCGACGCGTATGACTTCGTGGCCGGCTACACCGTGGCCAACGACTACGCCATCCGCGACCACCTCGAAAACTGGTACCGCCCCAACCTGCGCGTGAAAAACCGCGACACCTGCACCCCGCTGGGCCCCTGGCGGGTGGATGCGCGGGACATTGCCAACCCGATGGCCCTGGCACTGCAGACCACGGTCAATGGCGAGCTCACGCAGTCGGGCCACACGCGGGACATGATCTTCGACGTGCCGTACCTGATTGAATATTTCTCCAGCTTCATGACCCTGCAGCCCGGCGACCTGATCTTGACCGGCACACCCGACGGCGTCGTGAACTGCCAGCACGGCGACGTGGTCGTGACGCGCATCGAAGGCCTTGGCGCCCTGCACAACACCCTCCAGGAAATCGGATGAAAGTCGATCACCTCATCAACGGCAAGTCCGTCACCTCGGCGAACTACTTTGAAACCCTCAACCCCGCCACGCAGGAAGTGCTGGCCGAGGTGGCGCAAGGCGGCGCGGACGAAGTCAACGCCGCCGTCGCGGCGGCCAAGGCGGCTTTCCCCGCGTGGGCCGCCA
>JBGSNW010000349.1:0-3163 GCA_041739435.1 Burkholderiaceae bacterium | reverse complement strand
GGCGTCGAATCCCAAACCCGGCGCCGGATCGAAGTCTGCCGCCAGCGCAACACGCCCATCATCACTTTCGTCAACAAGATGGACCGCGAGGTGCGCGAGCCGCTGGACATCCTGGACGAGGTGGAGCGTGAACTCGGCATGCCCTGCGTGCCCATGACCTGGCCGGTGGGCAAGGGCAAGACCTTCGGCGGCATCATGAACCTGCGCACCCAGGCCATGACGGTGTTCGAGTCGGGCAGCGAGCGGCTGCCGCAGGACTTCGAGAACATCCCGCTGACCGACCGCGAGGCCCTGCTCAAACGCTTTCCCCAGGAGTTTGCAGCATCCGAAGAAAGCATGGAACTCGCCGCGGGCGCGTCGCCCACGTGGGACCGTGACGCCTTTCTGGCCGGTCGCCAGACGCCCGTGTTCTTTGGCTCCGGGGTCAACAATTTCGGCGTGATGGAGGTGCTGGACGCGCTGGTGGACCTGGCACCAAGCCCGCAGCCGCGCAAAAGCTCGCTGCGGGTCAACAAGCAGCCGGTGGAAAAGATCGTCCAGCCGGAAGACACCACATTCTCGGGCGTGGTGTTCAAGGTGCAGGCCAACATGGACGCCAACCACCGCGACCGCATCGCCTTCGTGCGCATGGCCTCGGGCAAGTACACGCCGGGCATGAAGCTCAAGGTCCAGCGCACCGCCAAGGAACTGCGCCCCACCTCGGTGGTCACCTTCCTGAGCCAGCGGCGCGAGGCCGTGGACGAGGCCTACGCCGGCGACATCATCGGCTTCACCACCCACGGCGGCGTGCAACTGGGCGACACCATCACCGACGGCGCGAACCTGCAGTTCACCGGCCTGCCCTTCTTTGCCCCCGAACTGTTCATGACGGTGATTCTCAAGAACCCGCTGCGCACCAAGCAGTTGCAAACCGGGCTCGACCAGTTGGGCGAAGAAGGCGCGATCCAGGTGTTTCGCCCCGAGGTCGGCGGCCCCATGCTGCTGGGCGCCGTGGGCCAGCTGCAGTTTGAAGTGGTGCAGCACCGCCTGAAGGCCGAATACGACTGCGACGTGCGCCTGGAAGGTTGCCAGTACACCGGCGCGCGCTGGATCACGGCCGACACGCCCGCCGAGCTGCGCGAGTTCACCCACGCGTACCCGCAGCGCATGGCCCTGGACGCGGCCCACACCCTGGCCTACCTGTGCACCTCACCCTACGACGTGCGACTGGCCCAGGAGCGCTTCCCGAAGATTCATTTTCACCCGCTGCGCGAGCACGCAGGCCTGGCGCTGCAAAGTACCGGCTGACGATTATGGGGGTCCTACGGTTTTGCATTCCAGCGTAGAACAAGGCGGGAGCCGCAGACCCTGCTGTAGCACGGCCAGGCGAACCAACGCCGTGATACGTTGGAAGGCGAAACCGTATCAGACCGACACCACGTCGGCCGTCACCTGGTAATTCTGCGGCCCGCGGTTCGCGATCTTGAGCGAACCCATGCGGTTGCCCAGCGCCGCGCAGCGCGCCAGCGACCAGCCCTGCTCCAGCCCGAACAGCAAGGCGCCGCGGTAAGCGTCGCCGCAGCCGGTGGGGTCCACCACCGCCTGCGCCGGAACCGGTGGCACCAGGGTTTTTTCGCCGTCGATCCAGACCTCGCTGCCTTCGGCCCCCAGCGTCACGATCAGGCCCTGAAGCTTGCGTGACAACTCGGCGCAGCTGGCACCGGTGCGGTCGCACAGCATCTTGCCCTCGTAGTCGTTCACGGTGACCCAGGTGGCCTGTTCCACAAACGCGGCCAGTTCGCGGCCGTCGAACATCGGCAGGCCCTGGCCCGGATCGAACACAAACGGAATGCCGGCCGCCTTGAACTGTTCGGCGTGCTGGAGCATGGCGTCACGGCCGTCCGGTGAGATGATGCCCAGCTTCACGTCGCCGCGTGCCGGAATGCGCGTGACGTGCGCCTGCATCATCGCGCCCGGGTGGAACGCGGTGATCTGGTTGTTGTCGCGGTCGGTCATGATCATGGCCTGGGCGGTGTAGGTGTCGTCGATCTGGCGCACGAATTCGGTGCTGATGCCCAGATCGTTCAGTCGGCGCAGGTAGTCGGTGCCATCGCTGCCCACGGTGGCCAGCGGCAGGGGCGTGCCGCCGAGCGCCTTCAGGCTGTAGGCAATGTTGCCCGCGCAGCCGCCGAAATCGCGCCGCAAGGCCGGCACCAGAAACGACACGTTGAGAATGTGCAGCTGGTCGGGCAGGATCTGCTCGGCAAACCGGCCCTCGAAGGTCATGATGGAGTCAAAGGCCAGGGAGCCACAGATGATTGCTGCCATAAATCCTGCTGTCTACAAATAAAAGGAAGAGAAAGGCTTCAGGGGTAGAACGCGATCACGCGGTACCCGGCGATGCGGGCCGCCACGTTGTCGGCGGTCACCGAAATTGGCAGCGACGCCGACCACTCGCCCAACGGCGCCATGACCTCGGCGGCGCCCATTTCGGCCGGCGTGAGCACCCGGCGCAGCACGGGCTGGTCCTGGGCGTCGGTCAGCGTCAGCTCCACGCTGGGCATGGCGATGGCCACCGTCGCGCTGCTCTTGATCGCCAGGTTCAGGCGATAAGCGTTGTCACGGTCCTTCTTGAACGACGAGCTGTCGATGGCGATGGCCTCAATCTGCCGGAGCGGGGCGATGGTGCATCCGGCATGCTGGCACAACCAATCGATCAGGGGGCGGGCCCGGGGCTCGAACGCGGCGATGCGGTCGCGGTCATGGACGATCCACTGTCCCGCCAGTGCGCCCGCCAGCGCCAGCCCCAACACGACCATGAAGAAGCGCACCCACGGCCGTCGCGAGAACGCCTTGCGACGGGCTTCCTGAACAAAAACCGGTTCGTCCGGTTCGTCGTCACCGGTCATCAGCGCCGGGGATGACAGATCGCTTTGCGAATTGGGCCGATCGGCCACCCAGGCCGCCAGCTCCTGTTCGATGGACGGTGGTGACTCTTTCAGAAGATCCAGGGAAACCTTGCCCGGCATGTGAGGAAGTTCCGCCAAGGCCTCCTGCATGAAGGCGTCTACCGGGTCCGCTTCGTCGGCACCCACCGTCCGGGCCCCGGACGGCGCGACCGGCGCCGTCACACTCGCCTGGCCAAGCGGTGTGGGCCGCGTGATTTCGGGTTGCGCGGATTCGG
>JBGSNW010000346.1:0-3753 GCA_041739435.1 Burkholderiaceae bacterium | reverse complement strand
CCCGGCTGCCGGATGGCGGCGGCGATGCGCTCGATCGCGCCGGCGGTCGCGTCGGCCACGGCCGTGATGGACTGTGCTTCGCCCTGGGCTTTGTTGATCACGGCCTGTTTTTCGCCTTCGGAGCGGGCAATGAAGGCCTCGCGCTCACCGGTGGCAATGTTGATCTGTTCCTGGCGACGGCCTTCCGAGGCCGCGATCAACGCGCGTTTTTCGCGCTCTGCCGTGATTTGTGCCTGCATGGCGTGCAGGATTTCCTTCGGCGGCGTCAGGTCCTTGATCTCGTAGCGCAGCACCTTCACGCCCCAGTTCAGTGCGGCCTCGTCAATGGCCTGCACCACCTGCGCGTTGATGATGTCGCGTTCTTCAAAGGTCTTGTCGAGCTCCAGCTTGCCGATCACGCTGCGCAGCGAGGTTTGCGCCAGCTGTGTGACGGCCATGATGTAGTTGGACGAGCCGTAGCTGGCGCGCATCGGGTCGGTCACCTGGAAATACAGGATGCCGTCCACCTGCAGCTGGGTGTTGTCGCGGGTGATGCAGATCTGGCTGGGCACGTCCAGCGGAATCTCTTTCAGGCTGTGTTTGTAGGCCACCTTGTCGATGAACGGGATCAGGAAGTTGAGCCCGGGCGCCAAAGCGGTGTTGTATTTGCCCAGCCGCTCAACAACCCACGCGTTCTGCTGTGGAACCACCTTGACGGAGCGGCTGATGAAGATGACGGCGATGACGACGATGAAGATGGCGATTTCCATGAGGAGTCCTGTTCAGATTTTTTCAACGAGAAGACGGTTGCCGACGAGTTCGGCCACGCGGTGAGGGCCCGGGGTGGGCGCGACGCCGGGGCGGTGGATGACCGTCCAGCTGGCGCCGCGGTATTTGACGGTCGCGGTACCGTCCGGCGACCACGATTCGATCAGGACCGTTTCGCCCACGTCGAGGTTGACGCTGCGATCGGATCGCGGAGAAGGGTCGCCCGGACGGCGTTTCTTGACGAAATACCAGGCCATCACGGCGCCGCCACCGGCCAGGGAGGCAATCACCAGTTGCGCTGGCGTGCTGGCCCCGGCATGCGAGGCCAGTGCGGCGGCGACCAGCCCCAGGGCCAGCATCAGAAGATAGAACGTGCCCGTCAGCAGTTCGACCGCCACCATGGCGCCGGCCAGCAGCCACCAGATCGTTGATTCAGCCATGGGTGCTTTCCGCAAGTTGGAGATTCATGCACGCCATTTTGAGACATGAGACGCCAACTGCAAGGGAATCGACACTCAAATTCCTTACACTTCGCGCCTGTTTCGTTTTTTTCACACACCCGGCTGCCGGAGGTTTCCATGCAATTTCGCTTCCCCATCGTCATCATCGACGAGGACTTCCGCTCTGAAAACACCTCGGGCCTGGGCATTCGGGCGCTGGCCGAGGCCATCGAAAAAGAGGGGTTTGAGGTCCTGGGCGTGACGAGTTACGGCGACCTGTCGCAATTCGCGCAGCAGCAAAGCCGGGCCAGCGCGTTCATCCTGTCCATCGATGACGAGGAATTTTCGGCCGGGCCCGACGTGGACCCGATCGTGCACAGCCTGCGGGCTTTCATCGCCGAAGTGCGGCGCAAGAACGCCGAGGTTCCGATCTACATCTACGGCGAAACCAAAACCTCGCGCAACCTGCCCAACGACATCCTGCGCGAGCTGCATGGCTTCATCCACATGTTCGAGGACACGCCCGAGTTCATGGCGCGCCACATCATCCGCGAGGCCAAAAGCTACCTGGAAGGCGTGCAGCCGCCGTTTTTCAAGGCGCTGCTCGATTACGCCGAGGACGGCTCCTACTCCTGGCACTGCCCCGGCCATTCGGGTGGCGTGGCGTTCCTGAAAAGCCCCGTGGGCCAGATGTACCACCAGTTTTATGGCGAGAACATGCTGCGCGCCGACGTGTGCAATGCGGTGGAAGAGCTTGGGCAGTTGCTGGACCATGACGGCGCCATCGGTGAAAGCGAACGCAACGCGGCGCGCATCTTCAACGCCGATCACTGCTTTTTTGTCACCAACGGCACCAGCACGTCGAACAAGATCGTCTGGCACCACACGGTGGCGCCCGGCGACGTGGTGGTGGTTGATCGCAATTGCCACAAGTCCATCCTGCACGCGATCATCATGACGGGGGCGGTGCCGGTGTTCCTCAAGCCCACGCGCAATCATTTCGGCATCATCGGGCCGATCCCGCAGAGCGAGTTCGAACCCGCGGCCATCCAGGCCAAGATCAAGGCCAACCCGCTGCTCAAGGGGGTGGATGCGAAAAAGGTCAAGCCCCGCGTGATGACCCTCACGCAGTCCACCTACGACGGCGTGCTCTACAACACCGAGACCATCAAGGGCATGCTCGACGGCTACGTGGACAACCTGCACTTTGACGAGGCCTGGCTGCCACACGCCGCGTTCCATCCGTTCTACGGCCCCTACCACGCGATGGGCAAGAAGCGGGCGCGGCCCAAAAAATCGGTGGTCTACGCCACACAATCGATCCACAAGCTGCTGGCCGGCATCAGCCAGGCCAGCCATGTGCTGGTGCAGGATTCACAGTCGACCAAGCTGGACCGTCACCTGTTCAACGAGGCGTACCTGATGCACACCAGCACCAGCCCGCAGTACAGCATCATCGCCAGTTGCGACGTGGCCGCGGCCATGATGGAGCCGCCCGGCGGCACTGCGCTGGTGGAAGAAAGCATTCTGGAGGCGCTGGATTTCCGCCGTGCCATGCGCAAGATCGAGGACGAATTCGGCAGGGACGACTGGTGGTTCAAGGTCTGGGGCCCTGAAAAACTGGTGGAAGAAGGCGTGGGCCGCGCCGACGACTGGATTCTCAAGAGCGACCAGCGCAGCAACCGCAAGGGCGGCAAATGGCACGGCTTTGGCGAAATTGCCGACGGCTTCAACATGCTGGACCCGATCAAGTCCACCATCGTCACGCCCGGGCTCGATCTGAACGGCAAGTTTGCCAAGACCGGCATACCGGCGTCGATCGTCACCAAGTTCCTGGCCGAGCATGGCGTGGTGGTGGAAAAGACCGGCCTCTACAGCTTTTTCATCATGTTCACCATCGGCATCACCAAGGGCCGCTGGAACACGCTGCTGACCGCCTTGCAGCAGTTCAAGGACGATTACGACCGCAACCAGCCGATGTGGCGCATCCTGCCGGAGTTCTGCGCAAAACACCGGCAGTACGAACGCATGGGCCTGCGCGACCTGTGCCAGCACGTGCATGAGCTGTACGCCCGCTACGACATTGCGCGCCTGACGACCGAGATGTACCTGAGCGATCTCACGCCCGCCATGCGCCCGGCCGACGCCTACGCGCACATCGCGCACCGGACCACCGAACGCGTGGAGATCGACCACCTGGAGGGCCGTGTCACCGTGGGCCTGGTCACGCCCTACCCACCCGGCATTCCGCTGCTGATCCCGGGCGAGGTGTTCAACCGCAAGATCGTCGATTACCTGAAGTTCGCGCGCGAATTCAACGCCCGATGCCCGGGTTTCGAGACCGACATCCACGGCCTTGTCGAGGAAGAGGGCGCCGACGGCCAGCGCCGCTATTTCGCCGACTGCGTGCGCTGACCGAGACTCAGCCGCTCAGCGGGCGGTGGGGGCCTCGGGCGCGAGGTCTTCTCGCACGCGCAGAAAGCTCGCGAAGCGGGGCACGCCCTTGTCGGTCAGGCCGCGATAACGGTACGTGACCCAGGTGCCGGGCGGCGGCGGATGGTCGCGC